>JBJENB010000232.1:0-15965 GCA_051879975.1 Wujia sp. | reverse complement strand
CAGACTGCTTTCTTTGTTCTGCTTTCTTTTTTTCCATTTATCATGTTAATGCTTATGCTTGTTTACAAGAATGATTTTATCAGAAATAATCTTATTTCGTATATTTTAAATGCGGTTCCTGGACAGCTGAGGGAATATGTATTGTATTTGGCTGATGATATTTTATATTCCAATACAAATCCATTTACGATAGTTACAGTGGTGGTCAGTCTCTGGTCTGCAGCAAAAAGCTTTCAGGCTCTTAGCTATGGATTAGATAGAATTTATGGAGTTGAAAGGGCAAAAAATTATATTCTTACAAGGATATTCAGCGCAATGTATACACTTGTATTTATGATTTTATGCCTTGTATTTATGTTGATACATATATTTGGCAGTCATGTGGCAAAAAAAATTATTGTGGCAAATCCTAAGCTTGCCAATGCAACACTTCTTATTTTGAGCTTTAAGGGGTTGTTTACATTTGTAATTTTGTTTATATTGCTGATTTTGATTTATTATCAGCTTCCGGAGAGAAAGGGAAAATTCAGAGAGGAAATTACGGGAGCAGGGGCTGCCTCAGCAGGGATTCTGCTTATGACAGAGCTTTTCTCGTTTTATATAAGATATATTTACAGGTCCTCATATATGTACGGAAGCCTGGCATCAATAGTGCTTCTTGCTATATGGGTATATATCGTTTTTCTGATTATATTGTATGGAGCTCAGTTCAATGTTTTCCTTAAGATGAAAAAAAGGATTATTAGCGTAAATGTTGACACTAAAAAATCGATATGAGATAATGTCACATATTGTGAATGTATTTCAAAAGTGGTTTTTACAAAAAATAAAAATGGAGGTACGAGAATGTACGGATTTGAAGAAATTTCAGGCTTTGACCCTGAGGTAGCTGCTGCTATGACAGCAGAGATTAACAGGCAGAATGACAATATCGAGCTTATTGCTTCTGAAAATATTGTCTCTAAAGCAGTTATGGCTGCTATGGGAAGTCCGCTTACCAATAAGTATGCTGAGGGTTATCCGGGAAAGAGATATTATGGTGGATGTGAGTATGTTGATGTGGTTGAGGATTTGGCAAGAGAACGTGCTAAGGAATTATTTGGTTGTGAGTATGTAAATGTTCAGCCTCACTCAGGAGCTCAGGCAAATATGGCAGTATTTTTTGCTATTATGGAGCCGGGCGATACCTTTATGGGTATGAATCTGGCTCATGGCGGACATCTGACACACGGTTCTCCTGTAAATCTTTCGGGAAAGTACTTTAATGTAGTACCATATGGCGTAAATGACGAAGGCTTCATTGACTATGAAGAGGTAGAGAGAATTGCAAAGGAGTGCAAGCCGAAGCTTATTGTTGCGGGTGCATCTGCTTATGCAAGAGCTATAGATTTCAAGAGATTCAGAGAGATTGCTGATGAGGTGGGAGCTGTGCTTATGGTAGATATGGCTCATATAGCAGGACTTGTTGCAGCAGGACTTCACCAGAGTCCGATACCGTATGCACATGTTACAACAACTACAACACACAAGACCCTTAGAGGACCTCGTGGCGGTATGATTCTTTCAAGTAATGAGGTAAATGAGAAGTATAATTTTAACAAGGCAGTATTTCCTGGAATTCAGGGTGGACCGCTTATGCATATAATAGCAGGAAAGGCGGTATGCTTAAAGGAAGCATTATCTGATGAGTACAAGGCTTATCAGGCTCAGGTCGTCAAGAATGCGTCAGCTCTTGCTACAGCACTGACTGAGAGAGGCTTCAAGATTGTGTCAGGGGGAACGGATAATCACCTTATGCTTGTAGACCTTCAGAATCTTGATATGACCGGTAAGGAGGTTGAGAAGCTTCTGGATGCGGTTCATATAACTGCCAACAAGAATACAGTTCCAAATGATCCAAAGTCACCATTTGTGACAAGTGGTATCAGATTAGGTACTCCTGCAATCACTACAAGGGGTGCAGATGAAAATGATATGATTGTAATTGCTGATGCAATTAAGGCAGCGGTAATTGATAAGGATAATGATAGGGCAATGGCACTTGTTAAGAGCATTACTGATAAGTACCCACTCTACAGGTAAAGTGCCAATATCCTGATAAAGGAGCCGGTTATGGATAATAATCAGAACAATAATCAAAACAACAGTAACAATAACAATGATAACAACAGTGGCAGGAAGAAGCCTTCTGCCACTGTGATTCTTCTAATACTTTCGATGATTCTTACACTGGTATTTTGGCAGACATACAGTCGTTTTAAGTCATCAGGGCGAGAAAAGGTAAGCTATGATGTTTTTATCGAGATGCTTGAAAATGATCAGATTAAGGATGTAGAGATTTACAATGATGAGATAACCTTTAAACCGATTGTTGATGATAACAGCTCGGGCTATGACAAATCATTTTATGTTATCAGGACGGATGATTACAGATTAATTGACAGGCTCAAAAGTGCGGGCGTTAATTTTGAGGAAATAGATGAGGGAACGAATGTAATCCTGACCACTATTCTCTCTTACGCAATTATGATTCTTGCCTTCTACATTCTTATGATGCTTATTATGAAGAATGCCTCCAAGAACGGAGGCGTGTTGGGTGTCGGTAAATCCAATGCCAAGATGTATGTTCAGAAGGAAACAGGAGTAACCTTCAAGGACGTTGCAGGACAGGAGGAGGCGAAGGAGTCTCTTACTGAGATGGTAGATTTCCTTGAAAAACCGGAGAAGTATCTGGAGATAGGTGCGAAGCTTCCGAGGGGTGCGCTTCTTGTGGGACCTCCGGGAACAGGTAAGACCCTTCTTGCAAAGGCTGTAGCCGGTGAGGCGAGGGTTCCATTCTTTTCACTTTCCGGTTCGGATTTTGTGGAAATGTACGTTGGCGTAGGAGCTTCAAGGGTTCGTGACCTTTTCAAAAAAGCCAACACAATGGCTCCATGTATCATTTTTATTGATGAGATTGATGCCATAGGTAGAAGTAGGGATACAAGGCATTCCGGCGGAGATTCAGAGCGGGAGCAGACCTTGAACCAGCTTTTATCTGAAATGGATGGATTTGACACATCCAAGGGTATCGTTGTATTGGCTGCGACCAACCGTCCGGAGGTGTTGGATAAGGCACTTCTGAGACCGGGACGTTTTGACAGAAGAATAATCGTATCTAAGCCTGACCTTCAGGGAAGAATTGATACGCTTAAGGTGCATTCCAAAAATGTCAAGATGGATGAATCGGTAAATCTCAGAGAGCTGGCGCTGGCAACCTCGGGAGCTGTAGGTGCCGATCTTGCAAATATTGTGAATGAAGCCGCTCTGTTGGCCGTCAGAAATAAGAGAGAATATGTTTCGCAGAAGGATTTAATCGATTCCGTGGAAGTTGTATTTGCAGGTAAGGAGAAGAAGGAGAAGCTTCTAAGTCCTGAAGAGAAACGAATTGTAGCATACCATGAGGTTGGTCATGCGCTTGCTTCAGCACTTCAGAAGAATACGTTGCCTATTCAGAGAATTACTATTGTGCCTCGTACTGGAGGCGCTCTCGGTTATGTATGGCAGGTTCCTGAAGAGGAAAAACAATTGGAAACAAAGAAGGAGCTTGAAGAAGAAATCGTAATCTGTCTTGCCGGAAGGGCTGCTGAGGAACTAAAATTTGATTCTATTACAACGGGAGCAAGTAATGACATTGAGAAGGCAACTAATATAGCCAGAACCATGATAACCATGTATGGTATGTCAGAGAAATTTGGCATGGTTCAGCTTGAGGGAATTACAGGAGAGTATCTGGACAGGAGAAGAGTATTAAACTGTTCAGCCGAGACAGAAACCAAAGTGGATACTGAGGTTAAAAATATTATCAAGGACTCCTATGAAAAGGCATACAAGCTCCTCAAGAAGAATGTTGATACCCTGGATGCCATAGCTGAGGTACTCATTGAGAAGGAAAACCTTAGCGGTAAGGAATTTATGGAGCTTTATGAAAAGCATCAGAAGATTAAGCTCAAGGCTGACACGGCCCTTGAGGAAAAGGACTTTTAAATAGGGAAATTACTATGGAATATAATTTTTATGCTACTGTTTCAAGAATGAAATATATTGAGAGATGGGCATTGATGCGCAATACCAGACCGGAAAACCTCTCAGAGCATTCTCTGGAGGTTAGTATGATAGCCCATGCACTCTGTGTCATTGGCAATGTGAGATTTGGAAAAAAACTTTCCGGAGAGCATGCAGCCTTGGTAGGAATATACCACGATGTCTCGGAGATTATTACGGGAGATATGCCTACTCCGGTTAAATACTATAACGGAAGTATTAAGGATGCATTTAAATCTCTTGAAAATGAGGCAAATCGTAATATCTTAAAGCAGCTTCCGGAGGATATCAGGGTGGAGTATGAGAACATATTTTTTAAAAAACAGGCATATGAATATGAATGGCGACTTGTGAAAGCGGCAGATAAGCTTTCAGCCCTGATTAAGTGTATTGAGGAAGAAAAAACCGGTAACAGAGAGTTTGTAAAAGCAAGGGAGTCCACCGAGCTGGCTGTTGAAAAGCTCTCCGAAGAACTCCCTGAGGTAAAAGTCTTTTTAGATGAATTCATTCCCGCTTTTAATAAGACGCTGGACGAATTAAGTTAATTTCATTGTTAAATTGCCCATAAACCATATATAGGAATGTTGAGGACCTTGCTGTCTAAGGATACCTGCTCAAGAGAAATTCGTATCGATATTTCTGTGTCGGGATTCTTGGACCGGAAGGCCTTTATATTTTGAGCTTTATTATTCACAGAAAACCGGATGTCAACCGGTACGGGAGCATTATCGCTCTCATAAACGAAAGGTACACGGGCTGTTGCACCGGATACCCAATAATAAATATTTCCCATTTTACTGCTTAATTCCTGGAATATGAATTGTTCAGCAATTGCATTGTTATGTTCGGTAAAGGTGTATGCAATGTCACAGCCATCATCTACAGGATTTTTGTATGCTGCCTGGAGAAGACCATGGTCAAGCATAAATAATTCAAAGGACTTGTAATCAACATTGTTTTCAAGAGGAAGCTCTCCGCTTATTAAACGGGGAAGTTTTCTTGCAACCCCCAAATCACATAGTGCCTGAACTGCATCAAGATATTCCCTCGCCCGGGCATTCTCTTCTACAAATCGATACATGAACTTTTTGTTTTCGTGGGTTAACTGTGCGGGAATACTACGCCATACTCTTCTGATTCTCTGAGCAAGAGCTTGAGAAAATTGGCGTTTAAATATACTTTCGTATTCAGATAGTATTCTATTCTGAATCTCACGTACTGTTTTGTAATCTCTGCTTTTACAAAAGGCTTGAACGGCTTCCGGCATTCCGCCAATTAACAGGTATTCCCTGAGGAGATTCATGATAGCTGCCTCCTCCAATGGATTTAGTGGCTTTGCCTTACTACATTCTATCGCAGAAATAAAAGGATTCGCTTTATTGGCAATCATATACTCCTCAAAGGTCATAGGACGCATTCTAAGCAGCTTAAATACATCAGGATGATGATATTCATATTCAGTGACTTGCATTGATGAGGCTATAAGACATATTACATATTTCCTGTGTCGTCTTGAAAATTCGTGGAATAATCGGTCACTTTCCTCCGTAGAAAGCATATTGTCAAATATTATGATAGAATCTGACAGCGCATTCTCCTCAGGCAAGAAAGCTTCAAATGCTTGGATTCTTTCATCAATGGAGGAGTCATTGGTATTATAGTCACATAATATGCTAAAAAGTCTTTCGTTGGTTTGTAAATCGATATAGATTGGCTTACTAAAAAAAGCTGTAGAAAAATCCTTTATTGTCCAAGTTTTTCCTACACCATGGGCTCCTTTAATGTATAAAATTCGACGCCTTTGTTCTTCGAACCAGGCGGCAAGCTCATTTAAAATGTTTCTATACATATTATCTTTTCTCCCAAAATAATTCTATACAGTATATATTACCCATTTTAGTCAATAATTATAGTGGTGTCAACACGCTTAACGATTTTATACTGGAAGGTCATATAAAACAAAATAATTTGAATAGTTCACATTATTACTTGTTGTAAATAATATAAAATGTTATAATTTATGTCAGAGCTTTGTTGAACGATAAAATGCAAATCGGAGTAAATATGGGTAAGAAAAATTTTAACAAAAATTACATAAGTCTGGGTATTGTTCTTACGGTATCGGTATGTATATGCATAACCTTTTACGAGCTTCTAAAGCAATGGAGGGTTTTTCTTGCTTTCTTTACGAAGCTATGGTCGGCAATGACTCCATTTACAATAGGATTTATTCTTGCATTTCTGCTAAGTCCAATTATGGGATATATACGACGTGGAATTGCGTATGTATTTAGTAAGAAAAGTGAAAAGTATGAGTATGATGACATTTACAGAAAAGCGAAGGTACCTTCACTGGTGCTTACAATGCTCTTATTCCTTGCAGTTGTTGTAGGTTTTTTGTGGTTGGTTATCCCCAAGATTTATATTAGTCTGAAGGATTTGGTTAACAGCACACCTCAGTATCTGGCAGATGCCCAGGCGTGGATTGAAAAGATGTTTGCCACTAACGAAATGCTTGAGGGTAAGTTATCCAGTGCATTATCTTATGTTGAAGAGAATGTTTACAGTATTTTCAGGGATAAGATAATGCCTAACCTTGATACGGTTGCAATTAAGGTATCAAGCGGAGTAATGGTTGGTTTAAAGGCAATTCTCAATTTATTTGTTGGCATCATCGTAACAATATATCTCCTTGCCAGCAAGGAGGTGCTTAAGGCCCAGGCAAAGAAGATTGTATACTGGATATTCAGTAGAGAAAAAGGAAATAAAATTCTTGACGGCGTAGCTTATGCTAATATGGTATTTGGTGGATTTATCAATGGTAAAATTATTGATTCTATCTTAATTGGTATTCTTTGCTTTGTATTTACGGCATCAGTGGGTATGAAGTATGCTGTTTTGATGAGTGTTATAGTCGGAGTTACTAATATTATACCATTCTTTGGACCGTTCATCGGTGCTGTTCCCGGTGCTTTGCTCGCTTTGATGGATGATCCGGTTATGCTTGTTGTTTTTGTTATCTGGATCATTGTGCTTCAACAGTTTGATGGCAATATCCTCGGACCACTTATTCTGGGAGATTCAACCGGACTTTCGGGTATATGGGTGCTATTGGCAATACTTGTAGCAGGGGATTTGTTTGGTGTTGCAGGTATGATACTTGGCGTTCCGGTTTTTGCGTGTATATATGCGTTTTTTGCAATCCTCCTTCGGGATGGACTCAGAAAGAAGAATCTATCATCTGATACTAAGGATTATATTGGATTAAAGGGCTTTGACGAAAAAACAGGGAAGCCTATTTATAGGGATAAGCGTGAGAAGAGAAGAAAAATCAAAAAGAGAAACAGCATCTTCAATAGAATAAAATCATATAAAAAATCCAGAAGCTTCGAAAATTTTGAGGCAGATATAGATGCCAGAATGGACGAAATGGAAAGCGGAGTGTATGTTACGGATGAGATACCGGAGGAGCATGATCCGGATTATGAGGGTCCAAAATCGGAGTCCCGGGAGTCTGATCAAGCAATACAGGACAAAGAAAAAATATCAGATGATGTAGAGAAGAATAGGAAAGATAACGAGGGATAAGATATCCAGCGAACATTGACAGAATAATTGACATTGAGGAGGACGAGTTTATGGCAAAGGGTAGCTATGCGACAGAACAAATACTTAGTTGGATGGGATATTTTGCAAAGAAGATGGAGGTAAGTCCGGAAAAGATAAAGCTTTTGGACATATGCGGAAAGCTTAAAAATGTTATTCCTTTTGTAGAAACACATAAAAGAGTTTTGATATTTGCAGATGAGACCCATGAGGATTTATTTTACGAGTTTTGGGAGGCCGGATTTGGTGATTACGACATGTGGTATGGTGTAGGAATCCAGGAGGAGGGTCAGGTCAAGAAGGTTAAAATCAAGGAGGTTATCAATAGAAAGATAACGGGACCTACTGTAATATTTATTTTAAATGAGAAAACAAGAGAATCCTACAGAATCGGCATGAAAAACGAGATGTTTTCTAAGGGACCTATCAAGTATGTTGGTAACGAGATTAGAGCGGTTATTATGAGCCTGCTTGGGGTAGATTCTCAAGATACCATATGCCTGGTTGATGCGGAGAGTATCGCTATAGAGGCCGCTTTTGTTGCAGGAGATGGAACTATAATCTGCGTTGAAAATGATGCTGGTGCTAAAGAGACTATGGAGGATAATGTTAAGCAGTTCGGTGTTCACAATGTAAGAATCATACCGGATTTGGATCAGGAATCTATGGATAGCATACCTGTTCCGAGACTGTCCTTCATTGTGGCTAATAAGCACCTTGAGGAGGATATAGCAAGACTAATTAAAAAGAATCCAAAGATGCAGTTTGTTATTTATACTTTGGAGCTGGATATATTATCGGGAATCAAGGGCTTGTTTGAAAAATATAACATAGGCAACATGGAGGTCATGCAGATATCGGTTTCAAAGACTGACAAAAATAGTGTATTTGTAAGTCAGCCAGCACCATGGCTTATTACAGGAGAGGTATTGTAACATGGCTTTAGATAATATGCCTAAGGACCCTATGATGCTGCTAAGCTTTGTTAACACAAGGCTGAGAGATGACAGGATAGGTCCGGATGAGTTGTGTAAACAGCTTAATGCGGATGTATCAGAACTCTTTGATAGACTGGCTTCAATTGGTTATGCGTACAGTAAGGATTTGAATAGATTCGTTTAACAGCAAGGGCTTCCTATTGTAGGAAGCCCTTAATCATATTAAATTTTTGCCTGTCTGCGGGAGACAGTGTTTCTTCTATAGACTCTAATAATATTTCTGTTTCCGATTTTGTGAAATTCATATTTCTCCTGTTTAATTCCTGATTTATCTTTAAGATTTCAGGAAGGATTTCCTCCATTGATTTATTTTTGCTTTTTCTTTTTATCTCCATGATTATTTTTAATTTTACAGGATCAATACGGGATAATTTGCTGTTCTGTTCATTATGAAACTGGGTTTGCTGATTATCTTCATTTTGATATGTGTACTGGTTGTTATTTATGTCGCTTCGGTTGTTATACATATTTCACCTCCAAGTGGCTATGTAATATTATTGGTCGTCTAAAATAGATAGGACACTTTCATATAAGGAGTCGTTATTATCTGAAAAATCCTCCCGGTCATCGCGACTGTCGAAATCCTCCCGGTCTTCGTGACCAGTAAAACGGTTGTGGTCGTCGCAGTTATTCTGTGAATTCATTATTTCCATCATATCCATCATACCCTTCATCTGTTTCATTTGATTGATGGTCTTGCTGAAGTCACCGGGCATAAACCTGCACATGCTTGACAGCATGTCATCTGTGTTTTTGGGATGGCAGTCAAAACCACACTCTGAAATGAATACTGGATTGTTTAAAGAGGATAAAATAGAGGTAAGCTCCTTATATTTAATAAAGATAACAAGAAGCCTTTTCATGCGAAAGTCTACAAAAGGAATCATTGCCTCTAACATGAATAATGAGTCATCAGCTATTAACTTGTCGAGAGGATGAATTCTTTTACTATCCACAATTTTCTATCCTTAAATTATTATAAAATAATGTGCCTATCATAATATATGACGAAGCGTGTTTAGATATGAAAAATAAGGCTGTCGCCTATGCAACAGCCTTATAAGGAAGCTAATTAGCAGCCACAGCCACAACCATTTCCGTTATTGCCACAGCAGAAAAGGAGAAGAATTATAATCCAAATCCAGTCGCAGCCACAACCGCATCCGTCGCCTCCGAAGAAGCTGCCATTGTTACCACAGCAGAAGAAAAGTAAAATGATAATCCAAATACATGAGCAGCTGTTGCCTCCATTGAAGAAACCGCTATTGCTGCATCCACACTGAGTTGCTGATAAATCACTCATAGGTTTGCCCCCAATTTAATTCTTATGGTTTATATTATGCAGTGGTATTTTATGTGTTAAAAAAACTTCCAAGAATTTTGAGGCTTGCCTTGAATAGTTTAAGATGATATCCTATATTCGATATGCTATATGATTGGGGAAAATCCAGTGAAAAAATTTGAATTATTACTATTGAAGAATACGCTTGCAGTAGCGATTCCTGCTATTGGTGTGTTTGTTGCGCTTATTTTCCTGCTTATGAAGTATCCTGTTTTTGAAAATGTAAACAGTACTTATATTGATAACGGAAATATAGGAGTTATGCTACCTGAATTGTATGAAAAAGGTCATACAAATGTTTTGTATGAGGCAGAAAATTTATATTATACGGGCTTTGACTATTTTGTGGACCAGAAAAAGGAGGGTGCATATTATTATTGCATTCAGGATAATCAAATCTATGTATTTCTCATTGATACTAAAAATCCGGAACAAAAGCTTGATAAGGTAGAATTAAAGGGCAAGATCATTAAGGATACGATAGCACCGGCACACATTATGAGTGAACTGGCCGGAGATAATGATGTATATGATAATTTGGTTGAGGGGATTCTTTGCCCATATGTGATAAGTGAACCGGATTATCCTCACAAGCTTGTTGTAACCGTGTATCTGTTTTTTTTCTCGCCTATCATTATTTGTGTATTAATCTTTATTTATACAATTGTAATATGGGTGAATCCTTCTATTCACTCTCAGTCAAGACAGCTTGAGGTGTATGGAAATGTACCTGAAATCATTAAGGATTTGAATAAACAGCTGAAGTATCATCTGTTTTTCAGAAAACATAATGTATATATTACAAAGGATTATGTTGTGGTGAATTATCTTACGAGAACGGATGTAATTAGAATAGATTTTATTAGATATCTTTCTAAAAATCTTACAGACAGCAATGTACCTTTTAGAAAAAAGAAGGTTTATCGACTTACTATGTCCAATCCGGATAAAATATTTTATGAAGTGGATTTTACCAGTGAATCGCTATGTGATAATGTTGTAAAATATATAAGAACCGTTAATAAAGCTCAAAATACTTGACACAGACTCATGCATTGCTGTAGAATAAACAGTCGTAAGTTAATATGAAAGACTTTGAAGGTGCAACAAGGATTGATATCTCCTTTCAGAGAGGTAAGGTCATGGCTGAAAGCCTTGCCAAGGATAAGTATCTATCTCATTTTCACACCGGAGTCATATTCCTGAACAGATATTTGGTGATAGCCAAATGTAAGTAGGGTATATCGTTTTATGTACGTTACACATACTATGAGCGCGATTGTCAAAGGACAGTCGAATCAGGGTGGTACCGCGGATAATATTCGTCCCTTATTGAACATCAATAAGGGATTTTTTTATGCCTTAAATTATTATTTATGGAGGAAGAATAATGAAAGAGAAGCTACAAAGCATTAAGGAAACCGCACTTGCAAATATCGAAGCTGCAGCAGACTCAAATGCAATCAACGAAATCAAGGTTGCAATTCTTGGTAAAAAGGGTGAACTTACTCAGGTATTAAAGAGCATGAAGGATGTGGCACCTGAGGACAGACCAAAGGTTGGACAGATGGTTAATGATGTAAGACAGCTTATTGAGGAGAAGCTTGATGATAAGCTTAAGAAGCTTAACCGTGCTGCGAGAGCTGAAAAGATGAAGAGAGAAACGATAGACGTAACTCTTCCCGGTGTCAAAAAAATTGATGGTCACAGACATCCGAATCAGATTGCCCTGGAGGACCTTGAGAGAGTGTTTATTGGTATGGGATACGAGGTTGTGCAGGGACCGGAAATTGAGTATGACAAATATAACTTTGAACTATTGAATATTCCGGCTAATCACCCTGCTAAGGACGAGCAGGATACCTTTTATATCAACAAGGAAATTCTGCTTAGAACCCAGACATCTCCGGTTCAGGCGAGAATTATGGAGCAGGGAAAGCTTCCTATCAGAATTCTTTCGCCGGGAAGAGTGTTCCGATCAGACGAGGTTGATGCAACACATTCACCATCCTTCCATCAGGTTGAGGGACTTGTAATTGACAAGAATATTACAATGGCTGATTTAAAGGGTACGCTGGATCAATTTGCAAGGGAGTTTTTTGGAGAGAAGACGAAGACCAAATTCAGACCACATCATTTTCCGTTTACAGAGCCTTCTGCGGAGGTTGACATCACCTGCTTTAAGTGTGGCGGCAAGGGCTGTAGAGTATGTAAGGGAAGCGGCTGGATTGAAATTCTCGGTTGTGGAATGGTTCATCCGCATGTGCTTGAAATGTGTGGTATAGATCCTAACGAGTATTCAGGCTTTGCCTTCGGTATTGGACTTGAGAGAATTACACTCTTAAAATATGAGATTGATGATATGAGACTTCTATATGAAAATGATGTAAGATTTTTAAATCAGTTCTAGTAAAAAGGAAAGTTGAGGTTAATGATATGAATACACCTATATCGTGGATAAAAGCATATGTTCCTGAGTTGGATGTGGATATCAATGAGTTTGTTGATAAGATGACACTATCCGGCTCACATGTTGAAGGCTATGAGAAGAAGGACAAGAATCTGGAGAAGATTGTTGTAGGAAAAATTGAGAAGATAGAGAGACATCCGGATGCGGATAAGCTTATAATCTGTCAGGTTAATGTGGGTTCAGAAACCATACAGATAGTTACAGGTGCCCCGAATGTCAGCGAGGGTGACCTTGTTCCTGTAGTATTAGACGGTGGTAAGGTTGCAGGAGGACATGATGGTGGTCCTCTTCCTGAAGACGGAATCAGGATAAAGAAGGGTAAGCTTCGCGGTGTTGAATCCTTTGGTATGATGTGCAGCATAGAGGAGCTTGGTTCATCAAGAGATTTATATCCTGAGGCACCGGAGCTTGGTATTTACATCTTTGATAAGGAGTCTGGCCTTAAGCCGGGTGATGATGCAGTTGCAGCTTTGGGCTTAAATGATGCAGTTGTAGAGTACGAGATTACATCTAACAGAGTGGATTGTTTCTCTATGCTAGGTATGGCAAGAGAGGTTGCAGCAACCTTTGATAAGGAGTTTGTGCCTCCGGTAGTAGAGGTTAAGGGGAATGGCGGAGATGTAAACGACTACATTTCTGTTGAGGTACAAGATTCAGACCTATGTCCAAGATATACTGCGAGGGTTGTAACAGATCTTAAGATAGGTCCTTCACCAAAGTGGATGAGAGAAAGACTTGCAGCTCAGGGAATTCGTTCAATCAATAATTTGGTTGACATAACTAACTATGTTATGGAGGAGTATGGTCAGCCGATGCATGCATACGACCTGAGTACAATTGCGGGCAATAAGATTGTAGTAAGACGTGCCAAGGACGGGGATAAGTTTGTAACTCTTGACGGACAAGAGAGAACTCTTGATAAGGATGTTCTTATGATTTGTGACGGTGAGAAGGAGATTGGTATAGCAGGTATCATGGGAGGAGAAAACTCAATGGTAACTGATGATATCAAGACCCTGTTATTTGAGGCAGCATGCTTTGACGGTACCAATATAAGATTATCCACTAAGAGAATCGGTCTTACAACAGAAGCTGCGGCTAAGTTTGTAAAGGGTCTTGACCCTAATCTCGCTTTAGAGGCAATTAACAGAGCTTGTCAGCTTATTGAGGAGCTGGGCTGCGGTAAGGTTGTGGATGGAGTGGTAGATGTATATCCGAACCCGGTTAAGGAGAAGAAGCTTCCATTTGAGCCGGAAAAGATGAATCAATTACTTGGTACGGATGTTTCAAGAGAGCAGATGCTATACTATTTTAAGAAGCTTGAGCTGCGCTATGACCCTGCAACCGAAATGATTACAATTCCGACCTTTAGACAGGATCTTAACTGTATGGCAGATTTAGCTGAGGAGGTTGCAAGGTTCTATGGATATGACAATATCCCGGTTTCACTTCCTCATGGTGAGGCAACGGTTGGCAAGAAGAGCTATGCGGAAAGAATAAATGACGAGACGAGAATCATCGCTGAGAGCAACGGCTTCTCAGGTGGTATGTGCTATTCATTTGAAAGTCCGAAGGTATTTGACAAGCTGCTCATTCCTGCTGACTCTGAATATAGAAAGGCTATTGAGATAATGAATCCTTTGGGAGAGGATTTCTCTATTATGAGAACCCTTCCGTTAAATGGTATACTTTCATCCCTTTCTACAAACTATAATAGAAGAAATAAAGAGGCAAGACTGTATGAGCTGGCAAATGTATATCTTCCGAAGGAGCTTCCTCTTACAGAGCTTCCTGATGAGAGGATGAAGCTTACCCTTGGTATGTATGGAACCGGCGATTTCTTTACCCTGAAGGGTGTAATAGAGGAGCTTACTGAGAAGCTTGGCTTTGCCGCAGAGGTTTCCTATGAACCGACTACAGAGCATAGCTTCCTTCATCCGGGAAGACAGGCTAATATTGTCAAGGGTAATATGATTATTGGATATATCGGTCAGCTTCATCCGGAGGCAGCTGATAATTATAATATTAAGACAGAGGTTTATCTTGCTGTACTTGATATGCAGACAGTTACCATGCTTTCAACCTTTGATAGAAAGTATGAGGGAATAGCGAAGTTCCCTGGAATAACAAGAGATTTAAGCCTTGTTGTTGACAAGTCTGTATTTGTGGGTCAGATAGAGAAGGTTATCAAGAAATGTGGAGGTAAGCTTCTTGAGTCATACAAGCTTTTTGATGTGTATGAGGGAGAACAGGTTGCCGAGGGCAAGAAGTCTGTGGCATACACCATGACATTTAGAGCTAAGGACAGGACTCTTGAGGACCAGGAGGTTACTAATATCATCAACAAGATTCTTAAGGAGCTTGGCAAAATCGGAATAGAAATTCGTGCATAGTTTGGAGGACGTTATGAAGCTTAGTGATTTTTACTATGAGCTTCCTCAGGAGCTTATTGCACAGGATCCCTTGTTAAAGCGTAGTGATTCCCGGCTTATGGTTATAAACCGTGAGTCTGGGGAAATAACACATAAGCATTTTAGCGACATAACGGAGTATCTTGCTCCGGGTGATTGTCTGGTAATCAATGATACAAAGGTTATTCCGGCCAGACTGATAGGTGTCAAGGAGGATACCGGAGCCTCCATTGAGGTCCTTCTGTTGAAGCGACATGATGACAGTACATGGGAAACCTTGGTTAAGCCGGGAAAGAAGGCCAGAGTGGGGGCCAGGATATCCTTTGGAGAAGGAAAGCTAATTGGTGAGGTAGTGGATATAGTAGAGGAGGGAAATCGCATGGTAAGATTTTCCTATGATGGTATATTTGAGGAAATACTTGATGAATTGGGTCAGATGCCTTTACCTCCGTATATTACTCATAAGCTGGAGGATAAGGAACGGTATCAGACGGTATATGCCACTCATACCGGCTCAGCGGCGGCACCAACGGCAGGCTTACATTTTACTAAGGAGCTCCTTGATAAGATTGAGGCAATGGGTGTGAAGGTTGCAAGGGTTACTCTTCATGTAGGCCTCGGCACCTTCCGGCCGGTTAAGGTGGAAAATGTACTGGAGCATCACATGCACAGTGAATTTTATATGATAGATGAAAAGGCTGCCGGGATTATCAATGAGACAAAGTCTTCCGGTGGAAGGATTATTTCTGTGGGAACGACGAGCACCCGGACTCTGGAAACCGTAGCAGATGAACATGGCAGGATAAAGCCATGTAGCGGGTGGACGGATATATTTATATATCCCGGATATCAGTTTAAAATTGTGGACAGGTTGATAACCAATTTTCATTTGCCGGAATCGACATTGCTAATGCTTGTTTCAGCGCTGTATGACAGGGAAAAAATATTGAATGCATATAAAATAGCAGTTGAGGAGAAATATAGGTTTTTCTCCTTTGGAGATGCTATGATGCTATTATGATGGAAAAGTTTTAAAACAGGAGGTAGGATTATGA
>JBJENB010000231.1:0-3924 GCA_051879975.1 Wujia sp. | reverse complement strand
CATATCAAAAAATGCAATATAACCCTTCATCCAATCCGTTGCCATCTTCTCCTGTATAGCAGAAGAATCAATATCATCTCCATAGATTGTTTCAAGCTTTGTCAAAAGCTCTACTGCCTCAGACAGCTTATCTTCATTTATATAATCATCGATTACCTGCGGGTAATAATCCCTTCCAAGGCTGTATGCTTCATTATATGCATTACTAAACAGCTCAATGTATGTCGTATCGGAAGGCTCAAGTATAACAGAACCACATAAATCCATTGCCTCAAAATACTGCTGATCACTTATCAATGTCAATATTTCATCATACTTGACTCTATAGCCCATTACATAATCTACATTAGCTACTATCGTTCCTGCATCAATGTACGCATCGTAATAGGATACACCCATAACAATTCCGGCATATCCCTTCATATCCTCAGGACTTACACTTCCCTCCAGAAAGCCCATATATCTCTGGTTCAGGAATTTCACCATAATTGCTTCCCTTGTATCACTATCCATTCGTTGCATTAATCCTGTCATGGTCTCCTGGGCAGCATATTTTGCATCACTATCATAGCCTACATCTGCTGTTCTTAGTTTGATTATGGTTGCTACCAGTTCATTTTCGTTTACCAAATCCTTATATTTAGCAAACACTGTTCCTGTCTCGTCTATACTGTTAATCGCATCCAAGCCTGCCGACATCCTCTCATAGCTGAGCTTTCCTGCGATATATTCCTCACACATCCATGCGGCATATCCATCGAAATAATCACTCACAGCCTGCTTACCTCTATCGTTTAACAGGTCGTAGTATTTTTGAGACTTGCTAAGCTGTCCGTCATAAATAGTTTGGAAAACCTGATTTCTATTCAAGTATGGTCTGATAAAAATCAATGTTCCCACCGCCTCAATGGCGACCAAAAAAAAGCTTATAACAATGATTCTAATCCATGTTTTCTTCAAATCCAACACCCCCACTACTCTGCATCTAAGCCAGTCGCATCTGTATCAGTCGCCGAATCCACAAGTGGGGTAACCAATTCAGTATAGGCATCTGAGCTTGTATGAATATATGGAAAGCATAAATCGTCTATAGTATTTTCTTTAACATACGAAGGTTTAATAACCAAATGATACACGCAAATAAATACCAATATTCCACCGACAACAGCCATAACAATAGACATAATACCGGCGATTTTAAGTCCTACGGTAGCCTTTTTTCCATCATCTGTTTTGTTCATTTCCGCTGTTCCGGCAAATACATCATCAAGGCTTTTCTTCGTTTCTTCAGGCTCTGCTTCTTCCTCCTTTGAATCCTCGAGTTTAATTTTCTCCAGCTTTGATTCTTCTATTTTCTCTTTCATTTCTTTATCACTCATAATAACTCCCATTTTGTCAGCATGTGCCACAAATATTTTAAATTATAGCAACTTCGATTTATTTATTCAAGAAGTACTTTACTTTTCTCTTCACAATGTTATAATTAACCATGTTTTGAAAATTTTGTTTCATTATTATGTAATATGAGCAACAGTAGAAATGACACAACGTTTCTTAAGGCAACATGATAATGTATAATGTTATTCACGGAACAGGAGAAGCTATATGAAAAAGAATATAGAGATAAGATGGCATGGTCGAGGAGGCCAGGGTGCCAAAACCGCAGCATTACTTTTAGCTGATGTAGCATTTAATACCGGTATGCATGTTCAGGGCTTTCCCGAATACGGACCCGAGAGAATGGGTGCCCCAATAACAGCATATAACAGAATTGGCAGCTCGCCAATCAGGGTTCACTCAAATATTTATACTCCGGACTACGTGGTTGTAGTGGACGAGACACTCCTACATTCCGTAGATGTTACTAAGGGTTTGAAAAAAGAAGGTGCAATTATTATCAATACATCCAGTCCGAAAGAAAGCATCATTCCCCTTCTGAACGGATATGAAGGCAGTGTATATACCATTGACGCCAGAAAGGTTTCATTGGCAACCCTCGGAAAGTATTTTCCAAATTCGCCAATGCTTGCCTCAATTGTTAAAGTGGCAAACATCATGGAGCCTGAGGTGTTTTTATCTCAGATGGAGGCTTCCTACAAGCATAAGTTTGCCAAGAAGCCCGAGGTAATTGAAGGAAACATGAATGCACTTAAGATGGCATTTGAGGAGGTACGGTAATGTCACAGGCAACAGATATAACAAGAATAAACGAACAAAGTCCATATTATGATATGACTCCGGGAAACCAGATTTACGGTGGTGGCGGAGCCAGAAAATTCTGTACAGGTGAGTGGCGTACACAGACTCCTGTAATTGATTGGGAAAAATGTACTCATTGTCTTCTCTGTACTCCTGTATGTCCTGACAGTTCAATTCCTGTAAAGGACGGCAGACGTGAGGATTTTGATTATGACCACTGCAAGGGTTGCGGAATCTGTGAAAGAGTTTGCAGCTTTGGAGCAATTACAATGAAGGAGGGAATATAATATGTCTATTCGTGAAAGAATGTCAGGTAACGAGGCAGTTGCCTATGCCATCAAGCAAATCAATCCTGATGTAATGGCTGCCTTTCCTATCACTCCTTCGACAGAAATACCCCAGATGGTATCAACCTTTATTGCCAATGGAGAAATTGATACGGAATTTATTCCTGTAGAATCTGAGCATAGCTCAATGAGTGCTACAATGGGTGCTTGTGCAGCCGGTGCCCGTGCTATAACAGCAACCTCTTCCTGTGGACTGGCTTACATGTGGGAGGTGCTATATGTTGCGGCTTCCGACAGACTTCCTATTGTCCTTGCACTTGTGAACAGAGCTCTGACCGGGCCAATTAACATTAACTGCGACCACTCAGACAGCATGGGTGCCAGAGATGCCGGATGGATACAGATATATGCCGAAAATAATCAGGAAGCATATGACAACTATATTCAGGCCTTTCGTATTGCAGAGCATCCGGATGTAAAGCTTCCTTTTATGGCCTGCCAGGACGGCTTCATAACCAGCCATGCAGTAGAAAATATTGAGCTTATTGAGGATGACAAGGTAAAGGCATTTGTAGGTGAATATACTCCTGAAAACTATTTATTGAACCCTGATATGCCTATGGCTGTGGGTCCCTATGCAAACTCTCCTTTTTATATGGAGACAAAAATGAATCAGCGCATTGCAATGAAAAATGCCAAGAAGGTTATTCTTGATGTTGCCAAGGAATTCGAAGCAATTTCCGGAAGAAAGTACGGTTTCTTTGAAGAGTACAGATTGGATGATGCTGATTACGCGATTGTTATAATAGGTTCCGCAGCAGGAACCACGAAGGATGCCGTTGATGCACTTCGTGATAAGGGAATCAAGGCAGGACTTCTCAAAATCAGAGTATTCAGACCATTCCCGGGTGAAGAAATTGCCAATGCCCTCTCAAGGGTTAAGGCTGTTGCAATTCTTGACCGTGCAGAAAGCTTCTCAGCCTATGGTGGTCCACTGGGTGCCGAGGTAAAGCAGGCATTATACGACGCCAAGGCACAGGCAGTAGCAGTAAACTACTTCTACGGAATCGGTGGAAGGGACTACACCGTTGAATTGGCAACTGATGTATTCGACGACTTAATCGGCATTGTTGATGGTTCTAAGGAGCCTGAGCAATTCAAATATATCGGTCTTAGAAAGTAACGGAGGAGAATCAAGATGGCATTTAATTTTAAAGAAGTAATGAATAAACCGGAACGTCTTGCTCCGGGTCATAGAATGTGTGCCGGTTGTGGCGGTACAATCGCAGTAAGAACCGTCCTTCGTGCTTTAAAGCCTGAGGACAAGGCGGTCATCGGTAATGCTACCGGATGTCTTGAGGTTTCAACCTTCATGTATCCTTATACCGCATGGGAGGACAGCTATATCCATAATGCATTTGAAAACGCAGGAGCTACT
>JBJENB010000230.1:0-3945 GCA_051879975.1 Wujia sp. | reverse complement strand
TCATTTACGGACTGACCTTCTCTTCCAATATAGTAATGATACAAATCCGCATTTACATACATAAGCTTTTTGACATGTATCATCGGCTTAAACAAAAATACATTGTCCACATAAAAGGTGTGCTCCGGTAGCTGTACACCACACTCCCTCAGAATCTCAGTTCTGTAGATAACAGAATGCATCAACACATATTGGAATTTGTTGAAATGTATTCTACAGGTATCCCAGCCTATTATTCTGTTTGCCGGCAGAGCATGCTTATAACGCATTACCCTCTTGTATCTTCTTCCTACCTTGTCATAAATATAATTTGCGAGTAAAAGGTCAAGCTCATGGTCTTCCTCCACTACTTTAATCAATATCTTAAGAACCTTGGCATAGGCTTCCTCGTCAAGCCAGTCATCGCTATCTACAACCTTAAAATACTCTCCTGTTGCATTAGCCATACCCGTATTAACTGCTCCGCCGTGACCTTTGTTTTCCTGATGAATTGCCTTAACAATAGTAGGGTACTTTTTTGCGTACTCATCTGCTATTGCAGCAGTACCGTCTGTAGAACCATCGTTGATTATTAGAATTTCAACATCTTCTCCCCCTAGTAAAGCGCTATCTATACACTTTGCCATATAGTCCTGTGAATTATAACACGGAATAGCAATCGTCAGTATCTTCTTCATAAAATTACTTTATTACTTTGATCCAACCTTCTGGAGCTTCAATACGACCCATCTGAATACCGGTCAAAGTATCATATAATTTCTTCGTTACAGGGCCCATCTCGTCCATACCGCTTGGGAAGCAAATCTCCTTTCCATGATCTACGATCTTACCTACTGGAGATATAACCGCTGCCGTACCACAGAGACCACACTCTGCAAAATCCTTAACCTCATCAAGGTATACTTCTCTATGCTCTACTGTCATACCAAGATACTTCTCAGCAACAACCATTAAAGAACGTCTTGTAATAGAAGGAAGTATGCTGTCTGACTTAGGAGTGACAAGCTTTCCATCCTTTGTTATAAATATAAAGTTAGCGCCACCTGTTTCTTCAACCTTTGTTCTGGTTGCAGGATCAAGATACATATTTTCTGAATAGCCCTGATTATGTGCATCTACAATAGGATGAAGACTCATTGCATAATTAAGACCTGCCTTTATGTGACCTGTACCATGTGGTGCCGCTCTGTCAAAATCTGACACTCTTATAGTTATAGGCTTTGCACCACCCTTAAAATATGGTCCAACAGGTGTACAGAATATTCTAAACTGATACTCATCTGCCGGTTTTACACCGATAACAGGATTACTTCCAAACATATATGGTCTGATATATAAGGTTGCTCCTGAACCATATGGTGGAACATAATCTAAGTTAGCCTCAACCGTCTTCACTACAGCCTCAACAAACTTATCCTCTGGATAAACGGGCATCTCAAGTCTTTCACAAGAATCCTTCATTCTGGCTGCATTTAAGTCCGGGCGGAAGCAGACAATCTGTCCATTCTCAGTAGTATATGCCTTAAGTCCCTCAAAGCACGTCTGTGCATATTGAAGAACACCTGCACACTCGCTTATTGTGACTGTCGCATCCTCTGTAAGTGTACCTGCATCCCATGCTCCATCCTTGTAGTTTGAAACAAATCTCTGCTCTGTCTGGATATATCCAAAGCCAAGACTTGACCAGTCAATATTCTTACTCATAGTCAAATACTTCCTTTCCAGTAAATTTCTAAATCTAATTTTACCACCGACAAATAATTATGCAAGAAAAAAGTTATACATAATTGCATAGCCGATAACTGCCACCTGTACCACAAGTGCAATGGGTACCAGAATGACAAATTTCTTATGTTTCGTTTTATGTCGAAAATGCAGCATTCCCATCCAAGCACCAAGCCCGCCGAAAGCAAATGCCAAGCAAAGCAGTCTTGACTCAGGGATTCTCCACTGATTATTAACAGCCCTTTTCTTATCAGTACCATAGCTTATAAAGGATATGATATTCATCATCAGTACCACTATAAGAAAAATGCACAGTAAATCACTCGTCATCGATTTACTTAGCTTTTATGGCAATAGCCTCAATTTCTATAAGGACATCCTTAGGAAGTCTTGCAACCTCCACACAGGAACGTGCAGGACATTCTCCTGTGAAGAATGTGGAATAAACCTCGTTGACCGCTGCAAAATCGTTCATATCCTTGATAAAGACTGTTGTTTTGACAACAGAAGCGGCATTTGATCCGGCTTCCTCAAGAAGAGCAATAAGGTTACCGATAGCCTGCTTGGCCTGTGCCTTTATATCTCCTGTTTCAAGCTCTCCTGTGGCAGGAATAATTGGTATCATACCTGATGTGTATATCATATCTCCCACTACAATTGCCTGTGAATAAGGTCCTATAGCAGCCGGTGCCTTTGGTGTTGAAATTACTTCTTTCATAATAATCCTCCTTTATATTATGTCTATTGTATTATCGGTAATTTTAATCTTACCTTCTTTGAGGAGATGTCCCACAGCACGCTTAAATGCATTCTTGCTCAGTCCAAACTCCTTCATAATGATTTCCTTATCCGCCTTATCCGTAAACGGAAGTGAACCCTTATAGCTTTTTATCACCGCATATACCATATCACTGTCTTCATTCATCTGCTTATATGCCGGTTCTCTCAGTGATAGATCTGCTTTTCCATCCTCACGAATATTTAATATTCTTCCACTGACCTCATCACCTACATAAATCTTACTGAAAAGCTCATTTTTATGAACCAGTCCCGAATATTTATTGTCTATACAGACAAAGGCTCCCATTTCCTTCTTAAAATCATACACAATACCGGTAAAATTGTCTCCCTTATTATATCCGGTTATTGGTTTCAAAAATGAGTAAAGCTTCATAGATACACACAATCTGCCCGATTTATCTGCATACATTCTGACAAGATATTCCTTGCCCTCTTTAACCTCTGCCGTCTGTTCCTTAAAAGGAAGAAATATATCCTTCTCAAGTCCCCAGTCCATAAATGCGCCAATAGCAGTTACATTTTTTACTCGTAGCTTAGCTATCTCCCCCAAGGTTATAAGCGGTTTATTGACTGTCGCTATAGGTCTGTCCTCTGAATCTCTATAGACAAACACATCCATGGTAGCGCCGGCCTTAATTCCTTCAGGTACCTGTTTACGCGGAAGTAAAATAGTCTCATCTGTTGTACATCCTTTTTCACCGAGATATATACCAAAGTCCTTTGATCTGATTACCTGAAGTGTATTCCATTTTCCAATCTGAATCATGCATATCCTCCAATTACATAAGCATCTGTTATAAAATGCTAAAAAGACCACGCTAACGTGGTCTTTTTTCAGGCACACGCCTGTTAATATTTCTACTTAGTTTTTGTCTTTCCCAGCTTAAGGACCTTCGTCCTTATAAACTCTTTCTCTTGTTCTGATGCCTTAACATACCCATCAGCCTCAAGCTTTTCTTTAGAATTATTAAGTGAAAATACCGACATTCCTTTTTCGCCAAGCTTATCGCTGTAACCATTATACACATCTATTATGGCGAATATGTCTTTGCTTCTTCTATCGGGATTCGGAATAACATCTCTGATACACCAATCCTCAAATGCCATCCCCTTCTCAGGCGCAGGAGCCAAATCACTATCTATTTTTTTAATATACATATTGTCTGTATCACATATTGCCCATGGTACTACGTATATAATGCTGCTCATGCCGCTTCCTCCCAAAATGTTATAACATGTGAAATGATAATGCATTTCCATGCTTTTGTCAAATAATTCTTCAAGAACATAGTATATAATTTTTTTTTTAAAAAATACTTGCTTTTTTTCTTACACCGTTATATAATAGCCAATGTTGATGGGCTATCGCCAAATGGTAAGGCACTGGACTCTGACTCCAGCATTTTCAAGGTTCGAATC
>JBJENB010000229.1:0-16248 GCA_051879975.1 Wujia sp. | reverse complement strand
CCTCTCATAAACCATTTTAAATGCCTGTTCATGATTAAAAGCATAATCTAGGAGCTCAAAATCTATGCTACTATGACCATTCATCATCATAGCATTTTGCTTATCTATTATATCTATTACTTTTTCATATTCTTCTTCGATATATGCTTTCTTCTCCGGAGTAAGAGGACCCTCAAGCCTGTCAATATATAATTTGTAATACTGTACATCACTTGCTTTGTAATTGCTTTTTATATTAAAAAGCATACAAATAAAACCAATTAGGAATACCACTATTATAAGCATCATTCCCTGAATTGATTTTTTTATCTCATTTCTAACCAATTAATCATCACTCCCAAAATAATACATATAGACATCCTCAAGGTTAGGATACACTGGTTCAGCAGCAACGAATGGTTTTTCATCAGCTATAAGTCTAAGTCCCGTATGATCAACATCTGTGTTCACGGCATTAATTACCCTATATTGCTCTGAATATTTCAGAACCTCCCCATTGTCCACCTTCACATACCAGACCTTATCCTTTATACTGTTAATTAGTGCATTGCATTTGTCTGCGGCAATAATATCTCCGTGATCCATCATAATTATATTATCCGCAATATGTTCAACATCTGACACTATATGGGTGCAAACTATAATTATGCTCTCATGCTTAATCTTACTCAGAATACTACGAAATCTTATTCTCTCCTTCGGATCAAGACCTGCCGTAGGTTCATCCATCACCAAAAGCTGCGGCTGATTAAGCAAGGCAACGGCGATTCCTATACGCTTCTTCATTCCTCCGGAATAAGCACCAACCTTTTTATCTGCATCCTCAGACAGGTGAACCATCTCCAGAAGCTCATCAATCCTTTCATCTGCATCATCAATACCCTTAAGCTTAGCGAAATACTCCATAAGCTGTCTTCCGGTATAGAACGGATACAATCCCGGATCCTGTGGCAGATATCCAAGAATTTTTCTATAATCGCGCCCAAGACTATCAATATTCTCCCCATTGAACAACACCGTTCCACCGCTCTGCTTGAGAAGTCCGGTAATTATATTCATCAGGGTTGACTTACCGGCACCATTTGGTCCGAGTAATCCATATACACCTGTTTCCAGCTTTGCATTAACACTATGCAATATCTCTTTTTTTCCATATTTTTTTGAGATATTCGACAATTCCAATACCATAACCCACACTCCTTCTACAATATAAGCAGGAATTAATCACAAACAAGACAACTATTAAAATCCACGCAAAAACTAAAGCAAAGGCTAATCGATATACCGGAATTCCAAACACATTTATAGCATCAAAGGAATTCACATATTCTCTCCCCCACAGCAAAGATATAGGTGAAAAGGTTTTTAACCAGATAAACAACCTGTATAGCTTGTCAGATTTCACCTCATAATAATCTAAATTAAGCTGCGACGCATAAATTGTAAGCTGCAAAAGTCCAATTAACAAAAATGCTGAAATAGATATGGCAGCCACACTCCTTCTAAATATCAGAGCTATAAGTGTTACAATATTCGCTGCAAAATATAAAGCTGTAAACTTCATAAAGAATTCGAGTAATATATATTGACCGAAGGTCATAGAAAAAGGACACAGCATAGCAAATTGTTCCTTGTCATAGATCAGCTGTATAGGCTGAGATAAAGCATCCTTCATGCTACCATACCTCACAATAATAATTGTCGCATTGATCAGACAGCTTAAAAAAGTAATAACAAAACTTGAAAAAAATATCACAGTATTTTTGCATATAAAGGTATTAAGCCTGCCTCTGTATGTAGCAAATACCATCTGATTCATCTTTGTTTCGTATTCAGAAGCAAAATACACCGCAAATATGCAACTGATAAAAAGCAATAACAACTGAGAATTGAATTTGTTTACACCCTCTGTTTCTGTATATCCAAACACAAAGGCACTTAACGTGTAACAAAGCCTCAGTTCAACATCATTCTGCAGCCTAGTATAAGCCCCTATCATCTTGGCAAGCTCCTTATCCTTGTATGAATCACTGTATTTACCAAGATACTTATTATTCTCCCTCATTTGTTCCGCATTCATAATAATATCTGGTAATTCATCACAATATGTTCCAAGAAAGCTCATGTACTCTTTAGCAGTTCCATACACGAAGCTATCATATTTCTGCTTCGAGCTATATTTTCCCTTCTCATCACGAACTGAAGGATCTGAACCATCATATAAGGTAAGGTATTCCTTATACATTTCGTCAATTATCTCCGGCGAATATTCTATATCACCTAATTCTTGAAATAGCTTCATGATTTCAAGCTCTACATTAACATCCTGTTTTCCTACTTCTACATCATCTCTAAAATAATTAAGTAATCCTATGTTATTTATGCCATTCAAAACCATACATAGTATTATAACTACCATGGAAACTCTCATTCCCTTCGATTTTAATAGCTTTTTAAACTCATATAGTAACAAAAATTATCATTCCTTTACTTGAATAATCTGATAACCATATAAATCAACCATACCAGTACCTCTGTTATAACAGATGAGTTTTACAGTATGTGGTTCACCAGGACTTATAACATCTTTTGCTGTAAGCTCATATACTACACTATCATAATTGCCATTAATATCACATAATAGCATCTCCTCCTCTGAAAGCTTCACAGGAACATCATCAACCAATAAATACAAATTATATTGACCTTCAATATTATGATAGATAATATTCAACTTTTCATCATCATTAAGTTCTAATTTCCATCTATCCTTCTGTTTTTTTGCCGGTATGCAATTTGAAAGCATTCCAAATTCAGTTATTAAATCAAACTCGTCGCCTTCCTCAAGACTATACACTTCTTCTATATTATAATTAGAATAATATGGGCTTGGATTTACATATTCCAAAATATAATTCTCATCAACTCTATAAGTAAAATAGTCAAATATAATACCTTCGTGATAATTGCCATACTCATTGTAATCATCAGTTATAAGTGCATCTGATAAATAACTACATACCATAAAAGAACCGTCAAGTGACGCATTTTCAAGGTTAAATTCTAGGGATACAGTCATTTCCTCTTCATCCACATATGGTATTTGATTAATTAGCTTGTCCTCCTCACCATTTACTGATGATTTCTGAATTATGCCATCACACATCACAAATATATTTATAAAGCCTTCCTCAGCATATGCACCTCTAACATCTACTGAATATTTATAAATCATATTATGCCTAGTACCATCAATGAGAACAATCTGTTGCTTTTGAGGTATAAGTGACACATGTCCTGTCATTGGGTCTTTACTTTCTATATAAAAATTTGACATCATATCATAGCCTTTAATACTTTGCATATAATTTATATCGCCTGTATCATCATTGTCTGAAGAATCATCATTTTGAAAGTAATTGATTTCACCCTTGTAATATTTTAAGCTATTATCATCTATGCCTATTTTATATATACCTTGTATATTCATTTTATTATCTAAATCCAACATATAGCAGGTATTATTTCCGACAAAAAAGCTGTCCAAATCAATTGTTTTTATTGCTTCCTCATTCAGCCTAACAGAATTGGTACCATCTATATTCATGCTATAAATGTCATATTCCAAGATCATTCCAGTAGAATTGTCCAAATTACACACACAATATAATATTCTGTTATCCTTTATACCAACCAGCTTATAATAAAGAGCCTCATCAGCTAATACAACTTCACATGCACCATCAGAATCAAAACAGCAAACCGTTCCATAAACAGTATTACAATACAGCTTGTCTTCAACACATACACAAGGATACATCTTAGAAGTATTATCCAGCTTCTCCGTAGTCCAACTATTTATTATAAGCCTGATAATGCTGTCACTATCCTGGTCAAAATAATAAACATAATTATCATTACCGCACATAAAATACGAAAATACATAAAGTTTTTCTTGAGTATTCAAATTATAAAAACAACTGCCCTCACTACATGCGATAAACAGGCAATTATCGTTTATTGGTATAACCTGATCTATAGCCCTATATTCATCAAGCTTTATTCCTTCCTTATTTGTATCAAAGGTATCAATATATTCTGTATTTCCTTCTATATCAATGGTATAAAGTTCCTTCCCCTTTGAATAATAAATTCTATCCTCAGTCGGAAAAATCTTTCCTCCATATAAATATTCTATACAATTAGGATTATCATGCGTACAGCCAGAGTTTTCACACAATGGCAAAAACTGTCCTGAATTCTTATTTATCTTAAACTTCCCATAATATATGTATATATCATCCTCATAAAATGCGGATACATACGAATTAGAGTATGAGCCTTCTGAAATATCACCATACCCTCCTAAAAAATTTATCTTTTCCTTGTCCCCCTTTACGCAGGCAGATAATGAAACTATTATTATAATAAATAACCAAGCATATTTAAGCTTACGCATATATCCCATCCTCCCCCTCAAAATCAATTAATATGTATCACTAAATGTATATTTATTTCCCAAATATGTTTCTAAAGAATAAAAGTAGTATCCCCTCATAGTATAGTAGCCATCAGCAAATGTATTTGTTCTTATGGTAATTGAATTGCTATTCAAACCAGCTCCTTTTATCGGTTTTCTTTCTACTCCATTTTTAGATTTCAATGTTACACTTTCATACAAAAAATTTGCATTTCTAGTCGCCGACAAAGTCATATCAAAATGTCCACTAGGTCCACTATCATTCTTATATACAATACTTCCTTGAAATGTTGTTAAATCCCATGTACGCGTCGCAATAGTAATTGCTTCAGAGTTAATAGAAATTCCAAAAACAAGCATTATAGACAATGCCATTACAACTAAAATCTTACTGCTGAGCTTCAATTTTCTTAATTTAATCATCATATTTTTCTCCTTCATTTCATATGTATATAGACATGACTTTACTTTAAAAATATTATTTTACTTGAATAATCTGTTGCCTTGACATATCTACTATACCTGTATTTCTGTCATAAAAAACAATTTTAGCAATATGCTTCTCTCCATCACATATTATATTCTTAACATCAATCTCATAGACGACAGTATCATACTCCCCATTAATATCAAATAAGAGTGTGTTTTCCTCTGAAAGGCTGATAGGAATATCATCTATCAACAACACTATATTGTATTGTCCATTAGTATTATGGAAAACAAGCTTCAAAATATCACTATCTTCAAGATCTAAGAACCAGTTTTCCTTTTGTCTGCCTACTGGTATACAGTCAGACAAGCATTCTACCCGATATACATCCTCCCATCTTTCATGCTCTTCAAGGGTATATACATCTTCAATCCTATAATTCGAATATACCGTATGTCGACTTGAATAATCTAATGAATATCCATCTGCCAATCTGTATGCAAATTTTGAAAAACTAATACATTCCTTATGAGATGTAAAATCTTCAAAATTATCCTCTATAGCTGAGTCAGCAAAATAATAACATACCCAAAATCGTCCATCAGGTGAGGCATTCTCTATATTAAATTCCAAGGTTGCAGTAAGCAATTCTCCATCCATGTATTGAATCTGGTTGATAAGTCTGTCCTCCCCACCATTTACAGAGGACATCTGAATTATTCCATCACACATTACAAATATATTTATGTATCCATCTTTTGGATATGCACCTCTCACATCCACTTGATAGCTTAATACTGTCTTCTGCTGATTACCATCAAGAATAAAAGGTTCCATACGCTGTGGTACAACCTCTACATAGCCCGTCATAGGGTCAATGATTTCCCTATGAAAATATAAGCAAATATCGAAGCCTTTGATCGCGTTCATTTCCTGTAATAAATCACCATTATCTCCCTCCTGATTTCCTGCAACAACATTCTCATCAGTAGTATTTAACTGATTTTTATAGTTTTTCATACTGCCATCGCCTAAGTTAATGTCATAAATTTCATTTATATTTGTCGAAACATAATCAAGACTAAGCATATACAGCTTCTCTTCTCCAATAAAAAAATCGCCATAAATACCAGGAGCCAAATTGTTAATTTCAACCTTAACTGAAGCCGCTCCATCCATATTAGAACAATACAAATCACAATATGTATATCTGCCGGTAACAGAATCTTCATCCGAAGCGTAATAAAGCATACGATTATCCTTTATTTCTACTAATTTATAGTTTATTTCTTCATCTGCCATAATCAGGTTAACAGTTCCATCAGAATTAATGGAGCAAATTGTTCCAAATACCGTATTACAATACAGTTTATCGTCTACGCACACACATGGATTGAAATAAGATGTATTATCGAGCTTTTCACTGCTCCAATCATCCATCTTAATTCTGTATATTCCGTCATCATAGTAAAATATGTAATCATCATTAGCACATATATAGAGGGAATATGCATATAGTCTTTCTTTAGTATCTATTTTATAAAAACAGGTTCCATTTCCAATTGAAATAAATAGACAATTATCATTAAGCGGTCGTACTAATTCTATATTTAAAGATTCATCCAACTTTATTCCTGCTTCATCTATATCAAAGGTATCAATATATCTTGTATTTCCAGCGATATCAATGCTGTAAAGCTCCTTGCCACTTGCATAGAATATAATATCCTTCCCCGGAAAAATATTTCCTCCATATAAATACTCTATACAATCCGGAGTATCATGCTTGCAGCCTGGATTCTCACATAAATCCACATATTTACCGGAATTCTTATTAATCTTATACTTATCACAATATATGTATACATCATCTTCAAAAAGGGCGGAAACATACGCATTGGAATATGTTCCACCATAAATATCACCATATCCACCTAAGAAATTTCTCTTTACCTCGTCCTTTCTTCCGCATCCAACGAGCAGAACTGATAAGAAAAGAAATGTTATTATCACAGTATATTTACGTATGTAATCCACCCCCCTAATCTAATATATCACTGAAAAATCGTATTTTTTTCCTGAACCAGATGTAACACTATAACAATAAAGGCCCTTCATAGTATAAGTACCACCATAAAAGGTATTAGTTCTTGTTGATATAGAAGAAATTCTTTCACCATATGTACTTATCGGCGTTTTCTCCGTTCCATTTATATCCTTCAAAACTATATACTCACATAGAACGGCAGACATTTGGGTTGCTGATAATGTCATCACATAATGGCCAGTAGGACCATTATCTGTTACATACACATTGCTACCCGTAAATGTTGTATTATCCCATGTACGTGTAGCAATAGTAACAGCTTCAGAGCTAATAGAATTACCCCATACAAGCATAAGCGCTAATGTAAACATAGCAATTATTCTAGTTGTCCACTTATTTGTTTTTCTTTTTTTAACCATAACCTTCACCTTTCTCTCCAATTCCTGTGGTTGTATTGTTCTTTGCGCTTCATATTTTTTTGAGATTATTTTCCATACAATCACCTCCTCCTATATGTTTTATTCGATAATTATATTATATATTATTTAAAAATAGATTCTATTTTAATAATATCAAATTTCAATATTTTTTCAATACTTTTTCAATTTTTTTTCAATATTTCTTTTCAATATTTTTACTAAACAAATGAAGAAAACAAGATTATGAAGAAATGTCCTATGATATACCATTAGAAAGTTTCTTAAACAGACCATCCTTATTACAGTAATAAAATATTTCTCTGACACCATTAAGCTTAAATCTCGCCTCTGCATTTCCCTCAGGATACAGCTTTACAAGCTGTATTCTGTCTGATGATGCTGCGGCAATAAATGAAATATGATGCTTCTTGGTCATTTCATGATTTATGGTTACATAATACTCATCTTCTATTCTTTCAATGCTTGCCATGTGAGCATCACTGCCCAACTCCGCCTCCAATGGCAGCAGTGTAATTCCATGACAACAGACAGAAGCATCCCCCACACTGTAAATGATGTTTCCACAAACAGGACATACATAGAAATTAGAACGTAGCATATTGGCGGATACATTGACATTACTGACTATATCTCCTGATATAAGCTCTGTAACAGATATATTAAATTCCTTTGCAATTGGCTCCAATAATGAAATGTCCGGATAGCCTTTCCCAGTTTCCCATTTTGAAATTGTCTTGTCAGATACATTCAGCCTGTCCGCCAACTCAGCCTGAGTCAGCTGCTGCCTTTCACGAAGCTTCTTAATCACCGCACCGGTTACATATTGATTCATAATTATAGCACCTCCCTGTTTCATATATTATTATACATTGGATAATAATACTACCTACGCAGAGTAGAAATTAACGAGACAGCGGCGAATTCATTTCAGAAGCATTGATAATTTCTTAAATAATGAATATAATATGATGCGCGCGTAGGTCATCAAACAGAAAGGAATAGGGCTTAGATGTCTATAGAAATAAAAATATTAGATTGGCTACAAACCATAAGAACACCAATATTAGATAAAATTATTCCGGTAATCAGCAGTCTTGGAAATGCCGGTTTTGTCTGGCTTTTGCTGATGGTTATTTTATTGCTTATCCCAAAGACAAGGAAGAGTGGTTTAATTTTACTCTTTGCATTAGTTGTTGATTTAATCTTGTGTAATGGAGTACTTAAAAATCTGTTTGCAAGAACCAGACCATTTGATGTGAATACATCCATTACGCTTTTGATTAAGCGCCCTGGGGAATATTCATTCCCATCCGGTCATACTGCATCCTCTTTTGCTGCAGTATCAGCACTTTTCCTTGCAAGAGAAAAGAAATTATGGAAACCGGCTTTGGTACTTGCTATCTTGATTGCATTTACAAGATTATATCTGTATGTTCACTATCCAACTGATATTTTGGGCGGTATGCTTGTGGGCATTTTATCCGGATATATCGGGTACAAAATTGTCATGAAAATATGTCATAAATCAAAAAAAATAATCTTTACTGAAGATTCTTAAATCTTCTTTCAGATATTTGCCATTTTCAATATGGAAAGAATTCAGCACCGGATTCTCAGCCATAAACGACAGGATTAAATAACTTGCCTTAGAATCAAATGCAAGACGAATATCCTCTTCTGATGGTCTGGAGGGTGAAGATGGATGCGAATGCCAGTTTCCAAGCGGAATATATCCATATGCTCGCATATCCTTGATAGCTGCTATCTGCTCTTTGGGATCAAGCGTGAAATGATCTTCAGAATGATCTATGTTCTCAAGGTAATAGATCTTCTTAATCTCAAAGCCATCATCATCCTCTATTCCTGCAATAAGACCACAGGACTCCTCCGGAAGATGCTCCTTCGCATATTGAATCATTTCATCATATAAATCATATATCATTCTAATAATCATATCTTTCCTCACAAATTTACTATATCTGGTCAATTTACTAATTCATACTCCAGGTTATATCGCTAGTTATATCAACGAGAAGATTAGATAATATAGTACCAATCATCACTCTGCTCGATTTCCTTCTTTACAGTCTTGTTGCTACCGTCTCTATATTCCAGCTCTAAATTTTTAATGCTTACTCTTGTATTTGCCGGAATCGAACTTGTGATAAAAGCATTACCACCTATCACTGCATTTTTTCCTATAACTGTATCTCCACCCAGAACAGATGCTCCTGAATAGATGGTTACATTATCTTCTATGGTAGGATGTCTCTTGACTCCTGATAATTTTTGGCCACCTCGAGTTGAAAGTGCTCCTAATGTTACCCCCTGATACAATTTCACATTTTCTCCAATGATGGTTGTGCCTCCAATTACAATTCCGGTTCCATGATCAATAAAAAAATACTTGCCAATTGTAGCACCCGGATGGATATCTATTCCAGTCTGCGAATGAGCATACTCTGTCATAAGACGTGGAATTACAGGTACATCAAGTAAATATAATTCATGGGCTAACCTATTAACTGTGGTTGCAAACAATCCCGGATATGCCAAAACGATTTCCTCAAAACAGCCTGCTGCAGGATCTCCATCAAAAGTTGCAATCAAATCTGTCTCTACGTATTCTCTTATTTTGGGGAGCTTCTCAAAAAAAAGCCTTGTAATTCTTTGGCTTTCTTTTTCTCTTTCTTCCTCTTTCAGTGTTCCTCTTTTCTTACAATAATCTAAAGCAAGATAGATCTGTTTTTTGAGATGGTAAAAAATATCCTCTGTAAGAACAGCAAAATGATGTCTGGGATTATATATCTTATAGTTTCTTTCATCATCAAAATATCCTGGGAACACCAACTGGGAAAGCTTATGTACAATACCCCATATTTCAGATTTATCCGGTCTTCCCAGAAAATCTATCCTGTCAATATTTTTCTTGCCATCATAATCCTCTAAAATTATATCTACTATATCATCTATTTTTATCGTTTCCGGCATAATTTTATCTCCATAATTATATACATAAATTGATTGAAAATGCACAGATTATGAGAATCTGTGCATTTTAATGGGATCTACGCAAAAGTTTTTAACACTTTCACCAGTGCATCAATATCATCTGGTGAATTGTAGAGTGCTATTGTTGGTCTAACTACACTTTCATAACCAAAATGTCTTAGCACCGGTTGAGCACAGTGGTGACCAACTCTTACTGCTATTCCATAATCGTCCAGTCTCTTTCCAACTTCCTCATCTGAATATCCATCCAGCTTAAAAGCCAAAGCAGATGATTTATTTGCTGCAGTACCTACCAAAGTAAGACCCTTTACAGTTCTTAATTCATGCAAACCATACTGCAGAAGCTCATGCTCCCACTTGTTTACATTTGGCATTCCTATTCCTTCCAGGTATTCCAGAGCAGCACCCAAACCTACTGCATCTGCAATACTTCCTGTACCCGCTTCAAATTTATTTGGCGCCGGGTTATAAATAGTTCTTTCAAAAGTAACATCAGCAATCATATTTCCGCCACCATGATATGGTCTGGCCGCCTCTAATAATTCTTTCTTGCCATATACTACGCCAATACCAGTTGGGGCAAAAATTTTATGTCCCGAGAACACAAAGAAATCTGTATCAAGAGCTGCCACATTAACTGGAATATGTGCAACCGACTGTGCACCATCAATAAGTATTCTTACACCATGTCTGTGGGCAATTGCAACAAGCTCATCGACAGGAGTAACTGTTCCAAGAGTGTTTGAAACATGAGTAACTGAAACAAACTTTGTCCTTTTCGTAAAAAGCTTTTCATACTCATGTATCAGCAGCTGACCATCCTTGTCTACTGGTATAACCTTGATTACTGCCCCAGTTTCCTCGGCAATTAATTGCCATGGGACAATATTCGCATGATGCTCAAGGAGAGAAATTATGATCTCATCCCCCGGCTCCAGGGTCGGCTTTACATAAGCATTAGCCACCAAATTAATAGCCTCTGTTGTTCCTCTTACAAATACAATTTCATTTGCTGATGAAGCACCTATAAATCGTCTTACAATCTCTCTTGCATTTTCATAGGCATCTGTTGATTTTGCTGCCAAAGTGTGTGCACCTCTGTGAACATTCGAATTCTCATGCTCATAGTAATAACTCAATCTGTCAATTACCGCTCTAGGACGCTGTGTAGTGGCACCATTATCCAGCCATACAAGGTTATTTCCTTTTATCTTTTCAGAAAGAATAGGAAAATCACTTCTAATCTGTGCTAATGTCTTGCTTCCAACAATGATGGTGTCGTTACGGGTTGTACCACCCGCCTTTCTGGCAGAGCCATTTGAGACCTTGTCACCGCCTAAAGAGGTCGGTGCGTTAATTAGTCTTTCCTTGTTCTTAGCCTGTTCCTGCGATAATACAGAAGGAGCATAACCGGTCTGTGGTTTTATTACAGAGGTTTTCGGATCAGCTGCATCCTGAAGATGCTCAAGTTCAGGTGAAGCCACTGACTCTATTCCCTTTAACCAGGTATCCTGAACATCTCCGCCATAACCAAAGGGGTGCTCCCAGTCAAAGCTGTCACTTCCACCGCCAAAGCCACCGAAATTGCTTTTTCCAAATACATTCTCAGCATGATTTGAATATTCACCATAATATGAGCTCTCCTCACTCACCAGATGATCATATGCATTTTCCAGCTTTCTGGCGGCTGTTCCAAATACCGCTGTATCCCCACTCACAATAAGATTATCTATGCCTTCAGCACATACCTCCGGCTCATAGTTGATTCCGGCATCCTGAAAATCACCTGACAAATCCGGAAACAGGGCATTGGCATACGCAGCTAATTCTGCTGCTGTAGGTACACCTGCAAGTTGCTCTAGAGAGCCAGTAGTAGGAATTGCCCCAAGCCTTTCAACAGATGCTCCCTCCGGTATAGATGGAGCATTAACCACAGACTGTTCATCAAATAGTCCTTGCACCTGTGGATTAATCGTAGTCATAATACTCACCTACCTCTACATCCTCTAATACTGCAATCGCATCATCTGCTAGTATGGCTGCTGAGCAGTAAAGGGATAAGAGATAAGAAGCAACTCCCTTGTCATCAATTCCTCTAAATCGCACTGATAAGCCTCTTGAATGCTCATTCTTTAGACCTACCTGATAAAGACCGATTACACCACGCTTTGCTTCTCCTGTACGAATAAGAAGAATATTTGTCTTACCACTCTGTGACTTCGGATTCTTAAGTCCGTCTACTAAAAGCTTGTCTGTTGGAATAATTGGAATTCCTCTCCAAGCAATGAAAGTTCCACCTGCTATATTTACAGTTACTGGTGGGACTCCACGCTTTGTGCACTCTCTCTCAAAAGCTGCAATCGCTCTTGGATGAGCAAGGAAAAAGCTTGGTTCCTTCCAAACCTTTGTAATAAGCTCATCAAGGTCATCTGGTGTTGGTGCTCCATTAATAGTCTGAATTCTCTGAGAATCCGGAACATTTTTAAGAAGACCATAATCATCATTATTGATAAGCTGGCTTTCCTGTCTCTCTCGAAGTGACTCGATAGCAAGACCAAGCTGTTCCTGAACCTGATCATAAGGTGAACTGTATACATCCTCTATTGCTGTATTTACATTGATGATTGTTGAAATAGAGTTAAGTCTGTACTCTCTTGGCTCTGTTTCATATTCAATATATCCATCCGGAATAATATCTGACTTCTTTGTCTGTGAGCAAAGTACATCCAGCGGAGTCTCTCCTTCTACAACCTTATTGACTCTAAAGATTCCTGTTTCGAGCCCCTTAAATTCTAAAACTCTTGTGAGCCACTTTGGAGTAAGCGCTCCATACTGCGGTTTTGTCTTAGTCACATTAGCGAGATTATACGCAGCTTGTGCCCCAAGTGCATTAATCCCTTGTGTGTTTTCTGCTTCTTTTGCCATTTAAAAAATCCTCCTTTATTCTTTTATTGAGCTGAATATTTTATTGTTTCATTTCTATCTTTAGAAATTATCCTATCATTAAATATCCAGTTATCTCTCGTCTGATTACAACCAAGCCCCTTCATGAGAGAAAACAATGTCACTGACTGCATCGATTCCCCCTTTAAGGTTATACATTGGTCCCTTATACCCTGCCTCTCGCAGTGTATTTATTGCAAGAATACTTCTTTTACCCTCCTTGCAAATAAAGATTGTATCCACTTCAGGATTGAGCTCTTTTTGTCTCCGGGCAAGTTGTCCAATCGGTATTACTATTGCATCCGGAAATCTGTGAATCGCTCTCTCATGAGGTTCTCTTACATCAACGATTGTAAGCGGTTCTCCACTTTCAATTCTTCTTGCCAGCTCATCCGGTTCTATTCCCTCTACCGGAATTTCATTATCATCCTGCTTTAAACCACAGAAGTCCTCGTAATCAAAATCCTCCACTTCGAATATAGATGGTGTTTTACCGCAGACCGGACATTCCTCTTTCTTTTCTACGTTCAAAATTCGTGAAGTAAGATATAAGCTATCAATTACAAGCAATTTACCGCTTAGACTTTCACCTATACCGATGATTAGTTTTAAAGCCTCTGTCGCTTGAATGCTTCCAATTATTCCCGGAAGTGGACTTAAGGAGCCACCCTCTGCACAGGTAGGCACAAGTCCAACTGGTGGCGGAGCCGGATAAAGACATCTGAAACATGGTCCGCCGTTATAATTGAACACTCCGACCTGACCCTCAAACTGATATATTGCACCAAATACCAATGGAATATGAAGTAATGCACATGCATCTCCAATCAGGTATCTGGATTTATAATTATCCGTGCAATCAATAACTACATCGTAGCCATCAATAATATCTTCTATATTGTTTGCTTCTATCTTAATGTTTTCAGCTTCAACCAAAATATCTCTATTTAAATTTCTAATCTTATCCTTGGCAGATGCCACCTTTGGGCGATTGATGTCCTTTTTGCAATAAAGGACCTGACTCTGTAGATTACCGAGAGATACCTCATCGAAATCAACAACTTTAATCGTTCCCACACCTGCAGCAGCAAGATATTGAATGACCGGTGAGCCAAGTGCACCTGCCCCAATTACCACAACCTTTGCTGCCTTAATTCGCTTCTGACCCTTTACGCCAATATCTCGTAGCATAAGATGTTTGTTAAAACGTTCAATCTCATTGTCGTCAAAAGCCACTTCTTTTCTTCTCTCATCTGAAATAATGCTTTTATGTATTCGTTCTCCACCCGCTATTGCCGGTATCAAAATAATCTCATCTGAGGGATTGAATTCCCTGTCCCAAAATTCATCCTTGGTACAATCTTCATTATTTACATATATGTGAATAAAGCCACGAATATGCTTCAAATCATCCTCAAATAAAGCATTACCTGCATCGGGATATTCATCAATTAAATTATTTAATACCTTTCGAATTGTTGTACCCTCTATCTCTACAATTTCATTTCTACCAAAAAATCCTCGTAAAGTTGCTGATACATATACTTTCATTTCATCAATCTCCCCTTTCATGGATAGAAATTACGAAAGACACCGGTGGGATTCGAACCCACAACCTCAGTATTGCAAACCTACGCCTTTCCAGCGGCTACGGCGTCCTATAGGGCTCATTTCGAGCCCTAATACATAGAATGAACTATTATCCTTCTGTATTAAATAAAGATGTAGATAAGTATCTGTCTCCGGAGTCCGGAAGAAGAGCTACTATATTCTTTCCTTTATTTTCCGGTCTGTCAGCTAAAATCTTTGCAGCCTTAAGCGCTGCACCTGACGAAATACCCACAAGTACACCCTCGCTTACAGCAAATCTCCTGCCCTCAGCAAAGGCATCATCATTCTCAATGGCAATTACTTCATCATAAATCTTTGTATTTAATACATCCGGAACAAATCCAGCTCCAATTCCCTGAATCTTATGTGGACCTGATGTTCCTTTTGAAAGTACAGGGCTTCCTGCCGGCTCAACTGCAACAACCTTTATATTAGGATTTTGTGACTTAAGGTATTCACCCACGCCAGTGATGGTTCCACCGGTACCTACACCGGCAACAAAGATATCAACCTTTCCATCTGTCTGTTCCCATATTTCCGGTCCTGTTGTCTCTCTATGTATTTTTGGATTTGCAGGATTAACAAACTGTCCCAAGATTACTGAGTTCGGAATAGTTTTATTAAGCTCCTCTGCCTTTGCAATAGCACCCTTCATTCCCTTACTTCCCTCTGTAAGTTCAAGCTCAGCGCCATATGCCTTAAGTAAATTTCTTCTTTCTACACTCATTGTCGCAGGAAGTGTAAATATAGCTCGATATCCCTTTGCTGCCGCTATTGCCGCAAGACCAATTCCCGTATTTCCTGAGGTTGGTTCAATGATCGTTGCTCCTGGTTTAAGCTTTCCACTAGCTTCAGCATCTTCAATCATTGCAAGTGCTATACGATCCTTAACTGACCCAGCCGGATTATAATATTCCAATTTCGTGTATAGCTTTACGTCTTCAATCCCAACCTCCTTTGCATATCGGTCTGCCTCAAGAAGCGGTGTCTGTCCTACAAGCTCAAGTGTACTTTTTACTGTTTTACTCATTTTTTCTACCTCCACAAAATATTTTATAAGTTAAGCTGTTGTATTAAGAACAAAGTGGATAAGTCCACTTCAACTCCCTAATAAAAAAAGCAATCACCATACTTTATATGGTAACTGCTAAAAATTAATAACCTGCATCACAACAAAGTATGTGTATAACAAATCATATATCTATTTTTAAACATCTGTTACAACACATATATCTGTTTGTATCTACTAAATTACCCATAATAGCCTGTCACCTTTCATTTGAAT
>JBJENB010000228.1:0-3956 GCA_051879975.1 Wujia sp. | reverse complement strand
TCAATAATGTCCTTATTGATGGTGTGTATGGCGACAGCTTTGAGTGTATCATAACTGCAAAATATAACGATGAAATAAGAAATGATAAGGATGGTACAGGCTTTACGTATTCCCTTGGCAGCGTAAACAGCGAAATGGGAGAAGCATTACTTACACAATATGGTTTAACCGGTGTTCAGATGGTATCCACTTCGAGTGTTGCAACAGGATATAAGATTTCAGGTACTTTTTCTGATGTAACCGGCGAGGGAGGAGCTATTGTTATTCCACTTATCGTTACTGACAATAAGGCGGCGGATGACCTTAAGACAACAACCTATTATATTACAATCAATATTGACAAGAGGAGTGTTACACTGAATCCTGCAACAGTGATGAGTAATTCTGACACCAGCCTAGCACCGTATAAGACATATGATGGCTCGGATAAAATTGGAGTTTCCACAAGTGCAGACGTATATGCTGATGCTTCGGAACGATCGGGGAAGCTTGCGGGAGATGATGTTTCGGTATTAATTGCTTCACCTCAGGCAACCCTTGACAGTGCTGATGCAGGTGAGGGAAAGAATATCACTCTTAATAATGTTTCGTTAACCGGTGCTGATGCTTCAAAGTACAAGCTCGTGGGAGCAGATGAGTATGGCAACATAGCAGTAATTGGTGTGGCTAAGGTTAGTAAGGCTCCAATTAGTATTACTATAGAGAGAACTGACGGATTGGATACGCCTGTTCTCTATGGACAGGATACACCGGCATACAGAATTAAAATTACTGATTCTACAGCTCTTGCCGGTGGTGTGGATACATTAGATGAGGGCAGATATAACGCTCTTTCTTCTGACAGTGAAAGAGAAGCATTCATGAGAGATGTTCTCGGCTTCCAAAAGTGGAATACAGGAAGAAAGATTTATAGTCCTGCAGGTACATATACTATATATCCTACCTTTGAAAATTCAAATTCAAATTATACAATAGAAGCAACTGGCGCAACTGCGGAGTTTTCTGTAGTGGTTGATGTGGCGGACAAGGATATTGATTACAAATATAGTTCAGACAAGGGAACTAATGGTTTCTATCCGGGACTTACCATTACGCCGATGGGAGATTATGACGGAATAAGAAGACTTCCAGACAGTAATAATGACATTACAGAGGATATGGACAGAACGTCTGTTATAGCAAAGTTCAGCAATAGTTTGAAGCTTGAAAATATGATTAATACTCCGATATATTTCCAGCTTATGGACTATACTTCCGGAGCTGTAACAACAGTTGTGTTAGACACTGTCAGTGTTGATAACACGAAACCGGCTTATGTTACCCATACAATTTCTCCGGCAAAGGAGTATTTTAATAATTTGGGATTTGGTTCTTACTACCACAAGCAGGATGGAATAGAGAGTGTTCAGATTACCTTTGAATATGAGGCTGCATATAGTGATTGTGACCTGTTGCATTATTATTTTGTGGACGAATCGGGTAATATAAAGGGTAACATTGATAATACAACCAAGATGACTTCTAAGTTTGGAACGAATACATATACAGGTACAATTTCCATTGGTACAGCTGAGTCAGGGCAGTTGGTTGTATATGCTACAAATTCTACAGGAAGTGAATCGGACAGAAAGCTAATAAAGTTTGAATCGGCTGACAATTTTACAGGAAGCAATGCTTACTATGAGTGGATGGTTGAAAATAATCCGATTACCAATGCCTCTATTGTTGTAAGTGATGTAAACGGAGCTGCAATTACAGATGATTCATTGTGGTATAACGCCTTACATTACGAGTTGCCGGCAACGGATGATCAAAGTGGTGTATGGAAGGTTCAGTGGATAATATCAAGAAGAAATGCAGACGGAACAGTTTATACTCTGCCAATGGTTGAGCAGGACGCTGTCAAGAAGCAGGGAGCTGCAATGACGGAGTATGGTAAGATTACATCTTATACATTTACCTATGACATAGCAGGGGAAGATTTCGAGGTAGGAGATTATACGGTTTCAGCAATATTATTTGATAATGCGAAAAATGAAACTCAGATTACTCCTGTGGGAGCATTTAAGGTAGATTCAAAAGCTCCTGTAATTACTGATGAAACGGCTATGGTATCCGGTGCATATAAGCCACAGGTTAATCTCGAGTTTACTGTTGTTGAAAGCGAGAATGAGAGTCAGATAGAAAATGTTAAGCTCTATAAGATGGCAGAGAACAGTACAGATAATGATGTGCTTCTCACAGCATGGGGAGATGAAAAGGTAGATTTATATAGCTACACTGTAATGTCCAATGGTGTGTATAAGGTAGTTGCAACGGATTATGCCGGTAATGAAAGCAGCATAGAAATTACAGTTGGTAAAATCTCTGCTGTAATACCTGAGATACCTATCATCACAGTTTCGGGAACAACAGGAAATGACGGATGGTATATCGGAGAAATGCCAGTCGTTCATATAAGTGCCAGTACAGCAACATCAGACGGAGTGCCTGTTGATAGTGAATATATGATTACTTATGAGCATTCAACAAATCTGACAGGCGTTATCCCTAAGGCACAGGCTGCTGACTTTAAGCCTTCGCTTACCGGAGAAGGAAAGATTGTAATTTCTGCTTGGAGTACAAGTGAATCCGGTGTCAAGAGTGAGGTTGCGACAAAGACAATATATGTTGATAGTAACGCACCTGTTATTGAGATAACTGAGTCTGAGACAGATGCTGATGGTAATCTCGTAATTAATTACATGATTACTGATGATGAAAGTGGAGTTGCTACTGATAGTGTGGTAATAAATGGAAAACCAGCACTGGTCATCGAAAAGGACGGGGTGGTAAACGGCTCGTTTGTGGCACAGGATGGACAGGAGTATGTTATAGGAGCTAGTGATATAGCTGGAAATGAAGCTGAAGATGCTACATTTAGACCATTATCATTAATAGCAACACCTATAATGAATATTACTGCAGCCGGTGCAAGTATTGAGGCTGATGTGTATGAGGGAACCTATCCTATCGATAACTGCTATATAGCATATAAGAAGCATGGTGATTCGGTATATAGCTCAGCTATGTTTACCAAGACAAATGAGACATACGGAATACATATGAGCTGTGATTTTAGAAGATTAGCAGCAGATACTGTGTATGATTATAAGATTTACGCAATTACTGAAACCTCAAGGGAGATAAAGGTTATAGAGGGTAGCTTTAAAACTACAAATACTGCCAATATGGCAAATATAAAGGGTAATGTTACATATTCACCTGATATACCAAGCGATTATACCCAGTATCCGGTATATGTAACACTTTATGAGGCTGATACTGCTTTGGCAGGAGCAATGCTTAGCGATTCAGCATCGAATACATATACCTTTAATAATCTACCAAATGGTACCTATAGAATTATTGCAACAGATGGAATATTAACCAAAACCCAGAAGGTTGTAATATACAATGGTGGTGTTTCGTATCCGGAAAATTATATTGAGAATGATGGCATTAATTTTGTACTAGACGGATTGAATACCAGTATTGTTGTAGATGACAATGTGGTTAATGTTGTAGTGGATGGTTTGGATCTCATTTATGAATCTTCTTTGAGTGGACTTTATGAGGAAATAATTACCAGAGAGGATAAGAGGGTGCTTGCCGAGGGCGGAACGATTGATGTTGTTCTTCATGCCGGGTATATTAGTGAAGAAAGCGTAAGTGAGATTGAGAAGGACACCATTAGGAATGGTATTGATGATGAGGCGACAATAGAGAGATACATTCAACTGTATGTAGTTAAAGAGGTTAAGGATAAGACGGGAAAGACGGTAATCGGACCGGAGCTTATATCGGAGCTATATGATGACATTACAGTGTCTATACCTCTTGGAAATCTTGCTGATAAGGATATTCATGTTGCATCGGCACATGAGGAAATTAATGGAGAGTACAGCTTTAAGAAT
>JBJENB010000227.1:0-16524 GCA_051879975.1 Wujia sp. | reverse complement strand
CATGGATACATATATATTTAATGCTATTATTCCTACTTGAAACTATATCGCTGTAGCGATATAATATATCTGCAAAGGAGGCGTAGTATGATTTCTTTAAAAAAAATTATATATCATGGTTCCGCTAACATAATTGAAAAACCTCAATATGGAAAGGGAAACTATGCCAACGATTATGGAAGAGGATTTTATTGTACTGAAAGCTTGGAGCTTGCTAAGGAATGGGCCTGTAGTAAAAACTCTGATGGCTTTGCAAATGAATATGAGATAGATATGAGGGGATTGACTGTTTTAAATTTAAATGCCCCCGGATGTAATATTTTAAATTGGCTGGCTATCCTTACAAAACACAGGGGATATTGGCAGATGAACAGTATATCAGAGGATGCAAAGGATTATCTTCAGAAGAATTATCTTATTGATATATCCGGATATGATGTGATTATTGGAAACAGAGCCGATGATTCTTACTTTTCATTTGCTCAGGATTTTATAATGGGTGCCATTTCGCTACAGCAGCTTGAGACAGCAATGCATTTGGGCGAGCTTGGCGAACAGATTGTTCTAAAGAGCGAAAAAGCATTTGCCAAATTAAGGTATGTTGGTTGTGAAGCTGCCAATGCTTCTGAGTATTTCTTGAAGAAGGTTAGCAGGGATAAGGCAGCGAGAAAGGCTTACAATGATAACAAGAGGTCATCTGGTAGTAAAAATCATATAAATGAAACCTATATGATTGATATTGTGAGATCAGGGGGTGAAAAATCATGAACACAGCATATGATGAGGATTATGTAATGCTTACACAACGGGTCATGGGTGATATGATGGATTATGCTGCCAATACATTGGAATATGATTTAATATATTTTTACAAGTTATTTTTGGTAAGTAGTGTATCAAAGCAGATAGAAATAGGGAATCCGGCTTATGTAGCGGGAAAAAATGGATGCGAGCTTGCCCGTATGGTTATTGAGGAAGTGTACAATAGGGAGTTCTGGAGAGAGGACATAATGTATACTGACAAATCACCGGAATATTGGATTGGTTGGACACTTGCATATTATCAGTGGAATACCGGTAAATCCTTTAAGGAAATAGATAGTGTAATACCAATAAGCGATATGTATGGCATGTATGATACAATGCATGAAGCAGATATTTCAAAATTTATTAATGTGGCAGACGAGAGATTTGATAATAATACGAAGGCCAATATGTTAAAAAGGCTGAGAATGTATGCTGGCCTGTCACAATCTAAGCTTGCTGAAAAGTCAGGGGTTGCAGTAAGACAGATACAGATGTTTGAGCAGGGACAGAGGGACATAAGAAAGGCACAGGCGGATACTTTGCAAAGCCTTTCCAAGGTGTTATCTTGTGAAATTAAGGATTTGTTAAAATTAAATTGACATTTATCAATAAAAAATGTATAAGCAAAATTGAAATTATGCTATAGGAGCAAACTTATATGTTGTTGGAAAATGAAAATCAAAAAGTAAATACATTAGTACAGGACGGCACCAACCCGGAGGCAATTGCTACAGCGGCTCGTATCCTTCGGGCTGGAGGACTCGTGGCATTCCCTACGGAGACGGTATACGGACTGGGAGCGGATGCATTAAATGCTGATGCGGCGGCAAAAATTTACGCAGCAAAGGGACGCCCCAGCGATAATCCCCTTATAGTACACATTGCAAAGAAACAGGCAGTTTATGAGCTTGCCAAGGAGGTTCCTGACACTGCATTGCTTCTCATGGAGGCATTTTGGCCGGGGCCTCTTACCATTATTCTTCCAAAGAGGGATATTGTTCCGGATGGAACCACCGGTGGGCTTGATACGGTTGCAATTCGTATGCCATCGCATCCTGTGGCATTGGCAATGATTCAGGAAAGCGGTCTGTATATCGCAGCACCAAGTGCCAATACCTCCGGCAGACCTTCACCAACCCTTGCGGAGCATGTTATGGAGGATATGACCGGACGAATCGATATGATACTTGACGGCGGAGCAGTGGGAATTGGAATAGAGTCTACAATAGTGGATTTAACGGGTGATAAACCAACTATTTTAAGACCCGGCTTTATTACCAAAGCTATGCTTGAGGGAATAGTAGGAGAGGTTGAGATAGACAAGGCTTTGATTGACTTTAATCCGAATATACGTCCAAAGGCACCGGGGATGAAATATACCCATTATGCACCGAAGGGTGAGCTTAGCATAGTGGAGCAGGATACAAAATTGAACATACCGGACAAACACGATAAACCAACTAAACAGGAAGAAATATATGACATAACAAGAATAGCAAATAGAATAAATGAATTCGTTGCGGAGAAGACCTCTCAAGGCTATAAGGTTGCAGTTATCACAACAAAGGAACATAAGCACCTTTACAATTGTGAAAATGTATTGGTGGTGGGAAGCTCCGAATTGGGAGAAACTATTGCTGCCAGGCTTTACGCAGTATTAAGAGAATGTGATGAGCTAGGTGTAGATTATATGTATACAGAGGCCTTTGATCAGGGTGAGCTTGGTGGAGCTATAATGAACCGGCTTATCAAGGCAGCGGGACATAGAATTATTACAGTGTAGTTGTTTAATGGATTATTTTAGGGTATAATAGGAAGCGCGCTGATGCGCGCGTAGGTCATCAAACTTCGTTTGGTGACAAGAAATAATAGGAAGCGCGCTGATGAAAAAAATAAAAAGAAAGCAGAGGAGTTATTTATGATAGCAATAGGATGTGATCATGGTGGATATGAGTTGAAGAAGGAGCTTATAGCTCATCTTACTGTCAGGGGTATAGAGTTTAAGGACATGGGATGCGATTCGACAGCTTCCTGCGATTATCCGGTATATGCCAAGGCGGTTGCTGAGGCAGTTGCAAGTGGTGAGTGTGAGCTTGGAATACTTATCTGTGGCACAGGAATCGGTATGTCCATGGCAGCAAATAAGGTGCCGGGTATTCGTGCTGCAGTATGCTCAGACTGTTTTTCAGCCAAGGCAACAAGAGAACATAATAATGCCAATATCCTTTGTATGGGTGCAAGAACCATCGGACCGGGCGTTGCTCTTATGATTGCAGATATATTTATAGATACGCCTTTTTCTAATGACGAGAGGCATGTGAGAAGAATAGGAATGTTTTCCTAAAAAATTTTAAAAAATATCCCCAAACGCCCAAAAGTGTAAGGGTTTTGTAAGGATGTATTTGATATAATGGAGAGTACATTGGAGTGATTTGGCTTCGAATGTATTCTCCATTTTTTGATAATAGAATTAAATATATTTGGGAGGAGTTGATTTTATATGAGAAGCATTATGAAGAAGATGACGGCACTCGTTATGACCATTGCTTTGGCGGTTTCCTTGCTTCCGTGGATGTCCATGGATAGTGTGGCAGCGGCACCCGGGGCAAGACATTATGCAGATAGCCAGGGGAATGTATTCCTTGGAGGAAACTATATTGAAGTAGGAATATGCAGTACAGGTGTATTTGGTACTACAGCGGCACCGACTACTGCAGCTGACTGGCATTTTATTAGCGGGAAGCAAAGTGGTGGAGCTTATCTTGGTCTGATAGCCGACGGTGACGGATGGGATGTGGGTGAAGGTCCTGTGGCGGGAGATTTCTTTACCCCTGGCTCTCCGGAGGAGAGATGGATATTCTCATATAAGTTGGGTGGCTCTGAAAAGGAATATGTTGTATCAACTCGTTCTGCAAGCAATATAAGCGCTCAGTGGAATGAGGTACCTACGGTAAGTGATACCTCAGAGGGTGATACATTAAGTGCAACGGTAACAGGGGTAACATCAGATAATGTAAAGGTAGCAATTACGTATTACTTTGGTGTTAATGACCTGAGCTATAAAACATCAGTTAATATTGTGAATAACAGTGGGAGTGAGCTGACTGATGCACGCTTTGTCAGAAGCTTTGACCCGGATCAGGACCAATGGTTTAATAATACATATGATACATATAACAAGGTAATTTGTAATCCGGTGGCAGACAAAACCGGCGGTATTGATAATTTTGCTATGGTGGTTGCAAGAGGAGCGACTACCGGAGCAGGTGTGTTTTTCCTTTCCTTTGACAACAGAGCAAGGGCATCAAGAGGTGTAAGCTTTTCGCCGGGTAGTGCTTATTTAAGTGGTTTGTGGGATAGTGCACCGGTAACGGAAAAGAATTATGCAGACGATGCCGCGGTTGAGTTTTCATTTTCTAATACAAATGGATATACATGTGAGGATAATGCCATTGCCCTTACTACAAATTTTGGCACCATCTCAGATGGAGCGAGTGATTCGACAGAATATATCACAAGCCTGAATCCTGATGTAACACAGGAATTAAACAGTGTTTTAAGTGCAGCCATCAAAACCACAGACACTACGATAATTATCAGTGATCCTCAGGATGATGAGTATTATGCGCTGTATTGTGATGATGAGCTACTGGTTGGATGGTTTGATAAGGAAGGAGCTCCTGCAGGAGACTCTTCTGTTCAAAATGAAAAATATACTGTAGAACCGACCTCCGATGGAGATATTTTGATTTCCGGCCTGGAGCCTAATACGGTTTATGTGGTTAAAAATATTAAAAAGGAAAACTATGACGAAGCTGATAACGAACCAACGGATTCAGAGGATGTGGGCGAAAATGAGGCAACTACCCAGATAGATCCTATGTCGCCACCGCCTTCCGAACCGGACCCGGATAATCCCGACGCTCCGGTTACACCGGTAGTTAAGCCGACTATAGGAACACCTACACAGACAACGGTTACCCTTAATAATCCTATTCCGGGCTACACATATTCTTTACAGGATTATAACGGCAACACAGTATCATACACCACAGACAGCAGCGATGAGTCGAAGCTTGTTTTCAAGGACTTAACTCCTAACACAACCTATTATTTGGTGGCTAAAATACCTGGCAGTTCGAATTCTTCTGCAAGAATTGAGGTAAAAACTGCCAATCTTCTGCCGGTAGTTAGTGGCATTGAGGATGGCAAGGCCTATTGTGAGAGGGTTGAGTTTACCGCGGAGGATCCTGATCTTGACTATGTGAAGGATAATGGTGATATAGTATCAGAGGTTGATGGAAAATATACTATTGTAGGTGATGATGAAAGCCATACTGTGGTTGTAGCTGATAAGGCAGGTAACACTCTTACATATGAAATTCGTGTAAATGAAGGACATACTCCTGAAGCTATAGGGGACAGAGTAGAGCCGGGATGCTTTGATACAGGCGTCAGCGAGGGAAGTAAATGCTCTCTCTGTGGACAGATAATAGAAGAACAGTGTACCATTGATGCGCTGGGTCACGACTGGTCCGGTGAATGGGAGGTTGTAAAAGAAGCAACTGAAACAGAGGAGGGCAAGAGAGTATTATTCTGTAAGAGAGACTGCGGATACAAGAGAATTGAAGTGATACCGAGTACAGGAGCATCTGAGGAACCTGTGGAAGATAAAATTCCGGGTGATTTCACGAAGGATGCCGAGGTTACCCCGGAAGCACCTATAACCGATGTAGTAGTAAATAATTCTAAGAGTGAATTATACGAGGCGGATGGAATATTTACTGAAGCTGAAAAAGAAGCTATTGCAAATGGGGAAGAAGCCCGTGTATGGATGAAAATTGACGAGCTCCCAATTGAGAGTCTTACTGATGATGAAATAAGCAAGATAGAAGCTGCAGTTTCGGCAGTGGTAGGTGCCGGTGTTAATGCAGAATTAGTTTATTTCGATGCAACATTGTTTAAGAAGGTTGGAGCAGATTCTGTTGAACAGATTAGCGAACCGGGTGTCAATATATCAGTTACCATTACAATACCTGATGAGTTGATAAACAGGGATGAATCAATCATTCGAAGCTATTATGTTTTACGCCTTCATAACGGAGTTGTAACTATAATAGAAGGAACCTTTGATGAAGCTGCTAAGGAATTTACTTTTGAGACAGATAAGTTTTCAACGTATGTTCTGGTATTTAAGGATGTCGCTATACCTAATAATCTGCCTGTAAATCCGGGACCAACAGAACCGGTTGAACCTATAAATCCGGGACCAACAGAGCCTGCAAATCCTGTAATACCGGTTAGCCCAAAACCTGCAGATACAGTTGAGAAGCCGGCTGTTGATAACAAAGATGTCGGACCGGATACCAGTGATAAGGCTCCGGTTGGCTCAATCTTATTGTTAATGCTTTCTTCTCTGGATGGAATGGCACTTATTATGTTCCTTGAGGTAAGGAGAAGATTTGGAAGATAATCATAAAATACAGTGATAGTATAAAAGCAGGGGGAGATGTATTATATATGCGTTTCCCTCTGCTTTTAATATAATATTTTAAATTTTTTCAAGGAAAAGATTGTCTGGTCAAAAGTAGGAGAATATCCGTTGAAAAAAACCAAAAAATATAGTATGATGGATAATGTATGTATGCTCAGAGTGGGGATGTATAACTATGAATGAAAATAATCATCAGGTTCTTAAAATGCTGGCGCTTATTAGTCAGATAGGAATCACCGTGTTGACCACGATATTTATGTCTATGGGAATAGGTTATCTGATAGACAAATTTTTTGGAACCAAGCTTTTGGCGGTGTTTATTGTACTTGGTGTAATGGCGTCGTTTCGTTCTGCATACATTCTGATCCGTAGATATTTAGGAAATAATAATGGAAAAGCCTAGGGTATTAAAAGAACTTTATATTGGAATACTGATTACAGCGTTATTTTTCTTTATTTTAGGAATAATAATAATGCGACCTATTTGGATATTTGCCTTAGGGCTTTTGGTTGGAACTGTTGGGGCATGCATTTGGCTCTATGGCATGTATGATACTCTGGATAGAGCCCTGGACATAGGAAGTAAGAGCGCCAAGGGCTTTGCTGCATTTAGAAGTATAGTAAGATTAGTGTTTGTAATGGCGGTCATGATTGTTGCTATTCTTATAGATTGGGTGGCTTTTGTGGGTGTGACGGTAGGCTTTTTGACATTGAAGATATCTGCTTTATTAAATCCTCTGATAAGAAGACTGTGTGATAAGCTTTTTGACGAAGAAAATACAAGCACGACAGCTGAGACAGAGGTTGAAGCCGCACATAAGGATAATGAATTGACTGAAAAGATTGAATAATATTCCGGATTATATTTAAATAAGTTTCAACGCATTAGCTTATGACTATGGTCACGAGTATTATGTGTTAAATTATAAATAATAACATAAGAAGGAGGGTGAGCTTATGATAGATGGCATGGCCACAGGAATTAATGTGATAAGGCCGGATGATGTGGATTTTTACATTCACGAGCTGTATCCTATCGATTTCTTTGGCACAGAGGTACACATTACCACTACACATGTATGTACCTTGATTGTTGTTTTGACTATTGCAATTCTGGCGATAGCGGCCAGAAAGGCAGTACTCAAGAATCCTGATTCGCCGGGCAAATTTGCTGCCGGTGTTGAGATTGCAATCGGAGCCTTGCTTGGCTTTGTAAACGGTACCATGGGTAAAGCGGGTAAGAAGTATATCAACTATGTTGGTGCATTGTTTGTGTTCGTTTTACTTTCCAATATATCGGGCTTGTTCGGACTCAGACCGCCTACTGCTGATTACGGTACGACGCTTTGTATAGCACTCATATCATTTGTAATGATTCAGTATGCATCTATCAGATATCAGAAATGGGGGGCATTTAAAAGCCTGTTTGAACCTATATTTCTGTTCTTCCCTATAAATGTAATCAGTGAATTTGCAACACCTGTATCACTGTCATTGCGTTTGTTCGGAAATGTACTTGCCGGTACAGTTATGATGGCGCTGTATTATGGAATGCTTCCTATATTTGTGAAGTTTGGTATTCCGTCAGCACTTCATGTATACTTTGACCTTTTCTCCGGCGCAATTCAGGCATATGTATTCTGTATGCTGACCATGACATTTGTAGCTAATAAGAGAAATGTTGAGGCTTAGCAAGCAAAGAGTTTGATATTCATCAAACTAGTTTATAAAATTTTAAATGGAGGAATGAAACATGGATATTCAGATTGAAGGATTAATAGGTGCTGCATCAGCAATTGGTGCAGGTATTGCAGTTTGTTCAGGTATCGGTTCAGGTATTGGACAGGGTATCGCAGCAGGTTATGGCGCGTCAGCAGTTGGACGTAACCCGGGTGCAAAGGGTGACATTATGTCAACAATGCTTCTTGGACAGGCGGTTGCAGAGACTACAGGTCTTTACGGACTCGTTGTAGCACTTCTGCTTATGTTCGTTAAGCCTTTCGGTAAGTAAGCTTATAAAGTAAATTGCTGAAAGGAGGATTAACTGTGATAGGTACTTTAGGTACGTATATGAATACAAGCGTAGCACTTCTTGCAGAAGAGCCTGGAAGAATGTTCGGACTTGATGCACAGCTGTTGTTTGATGTGCTTGTTCAGGGTATTGCGGTATTTCTCTTGTTCATTTTCCTGTCATATATCTTAATCAATCCTGTTAGAAAGGTTCTTGAGGATAGACAGAATAAGATAAAGAATGATATCGATAGCGCGGCTGCAGATAAAGAGGAAGCAGCTAAGCTTAAGGCTCTTTATGATGAAAAGCTTCAAAATGCTGATGCAGAGGCTAATGATATTCTTGCTACCGCAAGAAAGAAGGCCATAAAAAATGAGGAGACCATAGTAGCCGAGGCGAAGGAGGAAGCAGGTCGAATCCTCAATAGAGCAAATCAGGAGGCGGAGCTTGAGAAGAACAAGGTTAAGGATGAGGTTAAGCAGGAAATCATTGGCGTAGCTACAGCTATGGCAGGAAAGTTTGTAGAGGGAACTCTCGATGCGGATAAGCAGGCTGCACTCATTGATGAGACCTTAAAGGAAATGGGTGATGATACATGGCTAAGCAGGTAGATACAACCTATGGAAATGCGCTCTTTGAGTTAGCACTTGAGGAGAACAGGTTAGATGAGCTCTATGAGGAAGCTGTCGTATTAACTTCAATCCTTCGTGATAATGATGAGCTTATAAAGCTCCTTGACCATCCACAGATTAGCAGTGAGGAGAAGCTGAAGGTTATTGAGACAACCTTCGGAGGTCGTGCCTCAAAGGATATGACCGGACTTCTTATAATGGTTGTGGAGAAGGGACACATCAGAAATATAATACAAATTCTTGATCATTTCATCAGTCTGGTTAAGAAGGAGAAAAAAATTGGTGTGGCAAGTATTACAAGTGCAGTAACATTATCCGAAGTGCAGAAGGCTTCTATAGAGAAGAAGCTTATTGAGACAACAAGCTATGAGACAATGGAAATCACATATAATGTTGATAAGTCATTGATTGGTGGCTTGGTAATTAGAATTGAAGACAGGGTAGTGGACAGCAGTATTAGGACAAAGCTTAACAATCTGTCCAAGACTCTTGCAAATGCATAATGAGATGCAGCTTATGACTGCAGAAAAAGTATAGGGGATATAAACCCGACTATAACGAGTGAAAGAAGGTGTTCGTGGTCCATGAATTTAAAACCGGAAGAGATAAGTTCTGTTATTAAGGAACAAATCAAAAACTACCAGCAGAAGCTGGAGACATCGGACGTTGGAACTGTAATTCAGGTTGCCGATGGTATTGCACGTATTCATGGTCTTCTTAATGCTATGCAGGGCGAACTTCTTGCTTTCCCAGGTGATGTGTACGGAATGGTACTGAACCTTGAGGAAGACAATGTAGGTGCCGTTTTACTTGGTGATGCAAAGAACATCAACGAAGGAGACATAGTAAAGACTACAGGACGAGTGGTTGAGGTACCTGTAGGCGATGCGATGTTAGGTCGTGTTGTAAATGCTTTGGGACAGCCTATTGATGGCAAGGGTCCTATTGAGACCACTAAGACAAGACAGATTGAGAGAGTAGCATCAGGTGTTATCTCCCGTAAGTCTGTTGATACACCTCTTCAGACAGGTATCAAGGCAATAGATGCCATGGTTCCGATAGGAAGAGGACAGAGAGAGTTAATCATCGGTGATAGACAGACAGGTAAGACTGCTATCGCTATTGATACAATTATTAATCAAAAGGGGCAGGGGGTTAACTGTATATATGTTGCAATAGGCCAGAAGGCTTCTACCGTTGCCAATATCGTTAAGACTCTTACCGAGTATGGTGCAATGGAGTATACAACAGTTGTTGCTTCTACAGCCAGTGAGCTTGCACCGCTTCAGTATATTGCACCATATGCAGGATGTGCCATTGGTGAGGAATGGATGGAGGAAGGTAAGGATGTACTTGTAGTGTATGATGATTTAAGCAAGCATGCTACTGCATATCGTACACTTTCATTACTTCTTCGTAGACCACCGGGACGTGAGGCATATCCGGGAGATGTATTCTACCTTCATTCAAGATTACTTGAACGTGCAGCCAGACTTTCGGATGAGCTGGGAGGAGGTTCTCTGACAGCGCTCCCTATCATTGAAACTCAGGCAGGTGATGTATCAGCATATATCCCTACCAATGTTATATCGATAACAGACGGACAGATATATCTTGAGACAGAGATGTTTAATTCAGGCTTCAGACCAGCCGTAAATGCCGGTTTGTCAGTTTCGCGAGTTGGTGGTTCTGCCCAGATTGCTGCTATGAAGAAGCTTGCGTCTCCTATTCGTGTTGAGCTTGCACAGTTTAGAGAGCTTGCAGCCTTCTCTCAGTTTGGTTCTGAGCTTGATGCTGATACTAAGGAGAAGCTTGCACAGGGTGAAAGAATTAGAGAGATACTTAAGCAGCCACAGTATAAGCCAATGCCTGTAGAGAAGCAGGTTGTAATAATCTATGCTGCAACAAGAAAGTATCTTATTGATATACCGGTAGAAAGAGTATTGGAGTTTGAAAGCGGACTCTTCGAATACATTTCTACTAAGTATCCGGAAATCTTTGAGAAGATTAAGGTTGAGAAGAAGCTTAGTGATGAGTTAGAGCAGATGCTTGTTAAGGCAATCACGGAGTTCAAGGAGACCTTCTAATTGAGTAGGAATAGTGAGGTGATATGTCTTGGCATCAATGAGAGACATTAAGAGGCGTAAGGAAAGCGTCCAGAGCACTCAGCAGATAACCAAGGCTATGAAGCTTGTTTCTACAGTTAAGCTTCAGAAGGCCAGAGGTAAAGCAGAGAGCAATAAACCATATTTTAATATGCTCTACGATACCATCTGTTCTATTCTTATGATGACTAAGAATGTTGACCATCAGTATCTTAAAGAAAGCGATTGCAAGAAGAAGGCTGTTATTGCCATCACCTCTAACAGAGGTCTTGCAGGCGGTTATAACAATAATATTGTTAAGCTTGTAGCAGGTGCTGATTTCAACAGAGAAGACACCTACGTATATGCTGTAGGTAAGAAGGGTATAGAGGGCTTGACCAGAAAGGGATTTTCTATATACAGAGATTATTCCGAGGTTATTAACGCACCGCTTTTTGCAGATGCAACTCAGATTACAAAGGAGCTTCTCACGCAGTTTTCTCAGGGTGAAATAGGCGAGATTTATATTGCTTATACAAACTTTAAGAATACTGTAACGCAGGAGGCTAAGCTGGTTAAGTTACTTCCTATCAGCAAGGATGATTTTGAAGAGAAGGAGATAGACGATAAGCTGCTCATGAACTTTGAACCATCCCCGGAGGAGGTATTGGATCAGGTTGTTCCTAAATATATGTCAAATATTATTTACGGTGCATTCCTTGAGGCGGTAGCCAGTGAAAATGGTGCCAGAATGCAGGCTATGGATTCGGCTACAAGCAATGCCGAGGATATGATTTCAAGCCTGTCACTGAAGTATAACAGAGCAAGGCAGGGTGCTATTACTCAGGAGCTTACTGAGATTATAGCCGGTGCGGATGCTATAAGTTAATTTGTTATAATAATCATCAAAATGATGTATGAACATTTTCGAAAATATAAGGAGATTTATAAATGGCAGATACAAATGTAGGAAAAATCACCCAGATTGTCGGTGCCGTTATAGATGCAAAGTTTCAGACCGGTAATTTGCCGGAGATTAACGATGCTATAACAATTGCAACCTCAAGCGGTGCAACACTGTATGCCGAGGTTTCGCAGCACTTGGGCGATGATACAGTAAGATGTATAGCAATGGGTCCTACTGATGGTCTTGTGAGAGGTATGGAGGCTATTGCTACCGGAGGACCTATCACAGTACCTGTAGGTGAGGCTACCTTAGGTCGTATGTTCAACGTGCTTGGACAGCCTATTGATAATAAGCCTGCACCGGAAGTAGATACTTATCTTCCTATACACAGAAAGGCTCCGGAGTTCTCAGATCAGGCAACTGAGACTGAGATTCTCGAAACAGGTATCAAGGTAGTTGATCTTCTTTGCCCATATCAAAAGGGTGGAAAGATTGGACTCTTTGGCGGTGCCGGCGTTGGTAAGACAGTTCTTATACAGGAGCTTATCACTAACATAGCTACAGAGCACGGTGGATACTCAGTTTTCACGGGTGTTGGTGAGAGAACAAGAGAAGGTAACGATCTGTATTATGAGATGATTGAGTCAGGAGTTATCAACAAGACAACAATGGTGTTTGGACAGATGAATGAACCGCCTGGAGCGAGAATGAGAGTAGGTCTTACCGGACTTACCATGGCAGAGTATTTCCGTGATCAAGTCGGCAAGGATGTACTTTTATTCATCGATAACATTTTCAGATTTACGCAGGCAGGTTCAGAGGTTTCTGCACTTCTGGGACGTGTACCTTCAGCCGTTGGTTATCAGCCGACACTTCAGACTGAAATGGGTGCTCTTCAGGAGAGAATTACATCTACGAAGAATGGTTCTATCACTTCCGTACAGGCAGTATATGTTCCGGCGGATGACTTGACAGACCCTGCACCGGCAACAACCTTTGCACATCTTGATGCAACTACGGTTCTTTCGCGTTCTATAGTTGAGCTTGGTATCTATCCGGCTGTTGACCCGCTTGAGTCTACGTCAAGAATACTTGATCCACGTGTTGTTGGTGAGGAGCACTATAAGGTAGCGAGAGGCGTTCAGGAGATTCTCCAGAAGTACAAGGAGCTTCAGGATATCATTGCAATTCTTGGTATGGATGAGCTTTCAGAGGAGGATAAGATTGTTGTTGCAAGAGCCAGAAAGGTTCAGAAGTTCCTTTCTCAGCCATTCCATGTTGCTGAGCAGTTTACCGGTCTTCCTGGTAAATATGTTCCGCTTTCTGATACGATTCAGAGCTTCAAGGAAATCTTAGAGGGTAAGCATGACGATATTCCTGAGAGTTACTTCTTAAATGCAGGAAGTATTGAAGATGTTCTTGCAAAGGTTGAGAAGTAGGAAAAGTGCAAGCTATTGTAAATAATGCTTGTCGTAGCATGGATGTTAGGTAACGAATAGACGAGAGGGATAGTATGGCAGATAAGACTATGAGTATAAGGGTCATGGCTCCTGATAGAACCTTCTATGAGGGAGAGGCATCCTTTGTAGAGTTTAATACAATTGAGGGTATCCTTGGTATTTATCCAAAGCATATCCCTATGACAGTGGTCGTTGCACCCGGTGTACTTAAGATTGTTGAAACCGGGGGAGAGCGTATAGCAGCACTTCATTCAGGCTTTGCGGAGATTCTTGGTGACTCTATAACAATACTCGCTGAGAGTGTTGAGTGGCCGGATGAAATTGATATAAATCGTGCTGAAGAGGCGAGAATACGAGCAGAGAGACGTATTAAAGACGAAAGCTCTATCGATTTGAACCGAGCTGAGCTTGCCTTGAAGCGTTCGATGGTACGACTACAGCTAAGTAAAAGAGTATAATAAAATGACTTTAGGCGTTGCGGGAGCGACGCCTAATTTATTGCATACAATGTTTTTTAGTGCAATTATTATGGATTTATGTTATAGTATCATTAAGTATGCGATTATGGAGGCGGAGTATGCAGGGAATATTTATTTCTATGGAAGGACCGGATGGCTCAGGTAAGTCCACACAGATAGAGCTACTCAAAGGTTATCTTTCGCAGCTTGGCTATGAGGACATCATTATAACCAGAGAACCGGGTGGTACAGCAATCAGTGAGGCTGTCAGGGAAATTATTCTAAATAAGGAATTCACAGAGATGGGCTATATGACAGAAGCACTCTTGTATGCGTCAGCCAGAGCGCAGCTGGTTACTCAGGTCATCAAGCCAGCGTTGGAGTCAGGCAAGGCCGTTATCAGTGATCGTTTCGTGGATTCATCTGCTGTCTATCAGGGAATGGCAAGAGGTATTGGAGTTGAAGAGGTTTACCGGATTAATAGCTATGCAATACAGGGTATAATGCCACAGCTTACTTTTCACCTTGATTTACCGGCAAAGGTTGGTATTAGTCGCAAAAAGGATCAGAAGGCTTTGGATCGGATGGAGCTTGAAGCCCTCGATTTTCATGAGCGGGTGGCACAGGGCTATAGGGATTTGGCAATGCTTTATCCGGACAGAATAAAGACTATAGATGCAACTCTTTCCATTGAGGACATACATAAGGTAATAGTACAGTATATGAGTGATATATTAAATAAACCAATAGAGTATTGAAAGCTAGGGTTGTGCGAAAGGGGGAGAGTAAATTGGATATAAAGGTTAATCAGCTACAGCAATTGACACAGATGGAAGCACCAAAGAATATGCAGTCCAATGGTGAAGATTTTAAGTTTACTCTCATAAGCAATATTGATAAAAGTGAGCTCAAGGAGAAGCTCACCTCTCTCATGAAGGATATTGAGGAGCAGGGACAGAGAATTGCAAAACACATGGACATAAAGGATATGAAGAAATATCGTGCGACCATTAAGGAATTTATGAATGAGATTACCACGAACTCACATGAGTTTTCGAGGGAAAATTTTCTTGACAGAAGGGGCAGACACAGAGTATACGGAATTATTCGACAGGTGGATAAAAATTTGGATGATTTGGCTGATGAGCTTCTTAAAGAAGAAAAAGATCATTTGGCTATACTTGGTAAGATTGATGATATACGAGGATTATTGCTGGATATATCAACATAAACAATGTTTATGTTATAAGATGTCTCTACCGATATGGCAGGTGGGGTTGCGAAGCAGACACGAGTGCCGGTACAGATTATAGGGAGGTGTAATTATGGATTTTTCAAGCATTGTAGGACATGAGGACATAATTAGACATTTTAAGAGCAGTATAGAATTGAACAAGATTAATCATGCATATATCATTAGTGGAGAGGTGGACAGTGGCAAGAAGATGCTTGCCAGGGCGTTCGCAACAACGCTGCAGTGTGAGGAAGGTAAAAGTACACCATGCAATCAGTGTCAGTCCTGTATTCAGGCGAATAGTGGAAATCATCCCGATATAATTACGGTTACACATGAAAAACCGGGAGTTATCACTGTTGATGAAATAAGAGAGCAGGTTATTGATTCTATGGCGGTAAAGCCATATAAGGGACCATATAAAATATACATTATTCCTGAGGCACAGCTCATGAACCAGCAGGCACAGAATGCAATCCTTAAAACCATTGAGGAGCCGCCTGAGTATGGTATAATACTTTTGCTTACATCAAATCTTGACAAGCTTATTCAAACTGTTAAATCCAGATGTGTTATTCTTACAACAAAGCCGGTTAGGGAAAGGGATATGTTGGATTATCTCACCAAGACCATGGGACTTACAGAGGATAAAGCGTATTTCTGTCTTGATTTTGCACAGGGCAATCTGGGCAAGGCCATTAAGCTGGCCCAAAATGATGAGTATGTAAGTATAATTGAAGCTGTTGTAAGTGTATTGAAGAGAATAGGCGAGTTGGATGTGGAAAGTCTAGGGAAAGCAGTTTCAGAAATTGAGCAGTTTAAGCTTTCTATGGATGATTGTCTGGACCTTATGGTTATGTGGTATAGGGATGTACTTATGCTCAAGGTTACAGGTAATGTTGACAAGCTGTTATTTAAGGGTGAATATTCTACGCTGAAGAAGCAGGCCTCAGTTTTGTCTTATGGTGGCATCGAGGAAAAGATTGATGCGATTACAAGAGCAAAGAAGAGATTGGATGCAAATGCAAATTTTGATGTGACCATGGAGTTGCTTTTGCTAACATTAAAAGAGGAACGTTATTAATAGATTGCCGATACAAATTATACAAGGAGAATTGTTGATGAAGGAAGTAATAGGTGTTCGTTTCAGAGAAAACGGGAAAATATATTTTTTTAATCCGCTCAACTATAAGGTTGATGTGGGAAGACATGTAATAGTTGAGACAGCAAGAGGCGTGGAATACGGCAAGGTAGTCCTTGGAAGAAGGGAGATTGACGAGGGGAAAATGTCATCACCGTTAAAGCCTATCATCAGAATTGCTGACGAAAACGATGATGCAAAATATGCTGAAAATAAGGAGAAAAGTAAGAAAGCATACGAGATTTGTCTTGAGAAAATTCATAAACATGGGTTGGAAATGAAGCTGATAGATGCGG
>JBJENB010000226.1:0-4016 GCA_051879975.1 Wujia sp. | reverse complement strand
GGAACTATATGACTTTTTATATACAAGAATCTATATAGATCCTGATCCTATCAATGATATTTATAATTTATCAAATCAGTAACTATAATAATATTATGTAAATTAAAAGGAATTTATATGTTTGAAAACAAAGAATTTATAGAGAAGGTTGTTATTTTTTGTGTTGACCTAGATGATGGCGAGAATGTGGATGACAACCTTGACGAGCTGGAGGAGCTTATCAAAACTGCAGGTGCAGTAGTGGTAGGAAGACTGGTTCAGAAGAAGGAAAGCATTGACAAGGGAACATACCTTGGTTCCGGTAAAACGGAGGAGCTAAGAGATTTGGTTTTGGAGCTTGGTGCAACCGGTATAGTATGCGATGATGAGCTAAGTCCAATTCAATTAAAAAATCTTGAGCAGGAAGTTGATACCAAGGTTATGGACAGAACCATGGTTATATTAGATATATTTGCCGCCAGAGCTACAACTAAGGAGGGTAAAATCCAGGTTGAGCTTGCACAGCTTAAATATCGCTCTTCAAGGCTGATTGGCCTTCACAGCTCTCTGTCAAGACTAGGCGGCGGAATCGGTACTCGTGGTCCCGGAGAAAAAAAGCTTGAGATTGACAGAAGAATCATCAGAGACAGAATAAGTCAGCTTCAGAAGGAGCTTGATTATGTTATAGCTCACAGAGAGGTAATGCGTAAGCAACGAATGGAGGGTAAGCTTCCGATTGTATCCATTGTCGGCTATACCAATGCCGGTAAATCAACACTTCTAAACAAGCTTACGGATGCCGGAGTTCTTGAGGAGGATAAGCTTTTTGCAACCCTTGATCCAACATCAAGAAATTACAGACTTACCAATGGTCAGGAAATCATTATTACCGATACGGTAGGCTTTATTAGAAAGCTTCCGCATCATCTTATCAGTGCATTTAGGTCTACTCTTGAGGAAGCGAAATATTCGGATATTATACTTCATGTTGTAGATATATCTAATCCAAAGGTTGACAGCCAAATTGCTACTGTATATGAAACCTTAAGAGATTTAAATATAGGAGATAAGCCGATTATCACTGCATTTAATAAGATAGATAAGGTGGACGAGCTTCCGCCTATTAAGGATTTTATGGCTGAAACTGTTGTAAATATCGCTGCTAAGCATGGGATTGGCTTTGACGAGCTTTCGGCTGCCCTTGAAGAGGTGATTATTAAATGCAAGAACTACATTGAGAAGGTTATTCCTTATTCAGATGCAGGACTGGTCAATAGGATACGCCAGTATGGAAATGTTCTTGAGGAAGATTATAGAGAGGATGGTATATATATTAGAGCTTATGTGGATAAAAGCCTTAATATATAATCAGATAATATGGAATTACCACAGCTTTTTAAAGATAATATGCGGTCCTTATTGGGAGATGAATATGAGCAATACAGGACTTGTCTTGACAAGCCTATGTTCCACGGAATAAGGATTAATACAGCAAAAATAAGTGTACAGGATTTTCTGAAAATAAATCCATTTAAATTAAAGCCAGTGCCTTGGTGTAGCAATGGCTTTTATTTTGATGAAAATATTGATAAACCATCCAAGCACCCTTACTATTATGCAGGGCTTTATTATATTCAGGAGCCAAGTGCAATGACCCCGGCCTCGGTTATACCTGTAGAAGAGGGAGACAGGGTTCTGGATATTTGTGCTGCACCCGGTGGTAAATCCACAGAGTTAGCTGCAAAATTGAATGGAACCGGAATTTTAATATCCAATGATATCAGTGCCTCAAGGGCAAAGGCTCTTTTAAAAAATCTTGAGGTATTTGGTGTTTCCAATTCACTTATAATAAGTGAAGCACCATATAAGCTTTCAGCCCGGTTTCCGGAATACTTTGATAAAATACTGATAGATGCACCCTGCTCCGGTGAGGGAATGTTCAGAAAATCAACCTCAATGATTACTGCATGGGAGAATAACGGCAATGAGCTTTTCGCTAATATCCAAAAGGAAATTCTTGCTGAGATTGTCAAAATGCTCAAGCCGGGAGGTGTTATCCTTTATTCAACCTGTACCTTTTCACCCCTGGAAAATGAAAAATCCATCGAATATTTGCTTGGTTTAGATGACTCATTATATTTAATTGATTTTGATAAATATAAGGATTTTGATGACGGACATGTGGAATGGGGAACCACGGGGAATGTAGATTTATCAAAAGCAGCCAGACTATGGCCCCACAGGATAGAGGGTGAGGGACATTTCGTATGTCTGATCAAAAAGAAGGGTACTTTAACGAATAAGGCTAATTATGGTGATTATCCGCTGAAACGGGCGAAGCTTACTGATGAGGTTTTGGAATTCTTTAAGAATGTAACCAAAAACCTTGATTATTCCAGATTTGAATTATCAGGAGATAAGCTTTACTATATTCCGGATACATTTCCGGCAGTCAGAGGCTTAAGGATTCTGCGCTGTGGCCTATTCCTTGGAGAAATCAAGAAAAATCGTTTTGAGCCTAGTCAGGCACTTGCCATGGCATTAAAAAGCTCGGAATATGCGAATATTACCAATCTTAGCTGTAATGATGACAGAGTAAGGAAGTACCTTAAGGGAGAGACAATTGATGCAAATGAGGCTTCAAAAAATGGCTGGACCTTAATATGTGTTGATTCCTACCCTTTAGGATGGGGTAAAATAAATAATGGTGTAATTAAGAATAAATATTTAGCCGGATGGAGGTTAATGAGTTGAATATAGCAGTTGTAACCGGTGCATCCTCAGGTATGGGAAGAGAATTTGTATATCAGATAGCTGAGAAATACCAGACTATAGAAGAAATATGGGTTATTGCAAGGCGAAGGGAAAGACTGGAGGAGCTTGCAGATGATATCTCCGGTGTTAAAATAAGGATTATAGTGGCTGATGTGACGGACAGGGCAGCTGTTCAGGAATATAAGGAGCTCCTTAAAACGCATAAGCCATTTGTTAGGGTGCTGGTTAATGCTGCCGGCTATGGCATAATAGGACATTTTGATGAATTATCCGAATCAGAAAACTGCGGAATGGTCAAGACAAATTGTGTTGCCCTTACAGCCATGCTTGATGCAACGATTCCTTATATGAAGGGAAGAAATTCCAATATAATCAATTTGGCTTCTTCGGCTTCATTTTTACCGCAACCCTCATTTGCTGTTTATGCGGCAAGCAAGTCCTATGTACTTAGTCTTAGTCTTGCTTTAAACAAAGAATTAAAAAAATCAGGAATACGAGTTACCGCAGTTTGTCCGGGACCTGTAAATACAGAATTTTTTGATCTAGCAGAAACACACCATGAAATAAAGCTATACAAGCAATTATTTAAGGCAAATCCGAAGAAGGTTGTTAAGAAGGCCCTTACAGATGCTTATCACGGAAAAACCAAATCCATATACGGATTATCCATGAATATGCTTAACATTTTGGCAAAGCTTTTGCCTCACAATTTCATGATACAATTTATCAGATAACATTTTCAGTTATAGAACAAAGAGGAAATTATGAAGAATTACGAAAAGGGAAGCTATGGGTACATCAATAACTATAAGAAAAAGAAGCTTTTAGTTACGCTTGTACTCCTTGTAATAATATTATTCATCGTAGTAACCATGATTATAATGTTCGGTGATACGAAAAGGGTTGGTATTATTTTTGCCATTTTACTTTCATTGCCCTTTGCCAAATATGCAATTGCATTTTTTATGTGTTCATCCTTCAGCAGTATGAGCAGGGAGGAGTATGACAGGATAGAAGAGTCAACTAAGACTTCTCAGGGGAAAATGCTCTATGATGTTGTCATAACCCAGTACGAGGGAATGAAATTCTATTCTTCCATGTGCATTAAGAATGGAAAAATATATGCTCTGGTAATCAACAGAAAAAAGGATTTCTCCGAAAAGGAATATGAAAAATGGATTATGAAGGCGATAGAGGGTGAAAAATACAAGTTTAAGGTCACTATATTTACGGATATTGATTCGTATATCAAAAAGATTAAT
>JBJENB010000225.1:0-4022 GCA_051879975.1 Wujia sp. | reverse complement strand
TGAAACAGTATCAAAATATTATATTTAAAATTATTAGCACTCAATTCAAATGAGTGCTAATTTTTTCTTGACATATAAATTTTAGGGTATTATTATATAAAAAGGTGGTCATTACATAGGGATGATTACTGAATGACAGGAGGTTTGATATAAATGGAAAAGAAAGGTAGTTTATCAATTAATAGCGAAAACATATTCCCTATAATCAAGAAGTGGTTGTATTCCGACCATGATATTTTTATAAGAGAGCTTATTTCAAATGGCTGCGATGCCATAACGAAGCTGAAGAAGCTGGCTCTCATGGGCGATTATAGTGAGGTTGAGGGAGAAGAGTATAAGATTGAGGTATATGCTTCGGCAAAGGATAAGACGCTTACCTTCGTGGATAATGGTCTTGGTATGACTGAGGAGGAGATTGATAAGTACATCAATCAGATAGCATTTTCAGGTGCTACGGATTTTATAAATAAGTACAAGGATAAGACAAACGATGACCAGATAATCGGACACTTTGGCTTAGGCTTTTATTCAGCCTTTATGGTTGCTGATAAGGTTACTATAGAGAGCTGCTCCTACAAGGAGGGTGCAAAGCCTGTATTCTGGGAATGTGATGGCGGTACTGAGTTTGAGATGAGTGAGAGCGATGATTATTCAAGAGGTACTGCAATTACACTTTATCTTAATGAGGATTCCTACGAGTTTGCCAACGAGTATCGTGTCAGGGAGGTTATTCAGAAGTATTGTGCATTCATGCCTTACAATATCTACTTTATCAATGAGGATACACTGGAAGAGGAGAAAGAGAAGAAGGAGGATGTTATAGAGGTTGACACCTCAGAGGATGATCTGGTTGGCGATGCGCCTGAGAAGGATGAAAAGTCTGAGGATAGTGAGAAGCCTGAGGATTCTGATAAGAAAGAAAAGAAGGTAAATAAACCGCTCAACGACACGAATCCATTATGGATGAAGAATCCTAAGGATTGTACTGAGGAGGAGTATATTGATTTCTACCAGAAGGTATTCCTTGATTTTAAGAAGCCTTTATTCTGGATACATCTTAATATGGATTATCCATTTAACTTAAAGGGTATACTGTACTTCCCTAAGATTAATACCCAGTATGACCAGTTGGAGGGAACCATTAAGCTCTATAACAATCAGGTGTTTATCGCTGATAACATCAAGGAGGTAATTCCGGAATTCCTATTACTGTTAAAGGGTGTAATTGACTGTCCTGACCTTCCGCTCAATGTATCCAGAAGTGCCCTTCAAAATGATGGATTTGTCAAGAAAATATCGGATTACATTACCAAGAAGGTGGCAGATAAGCTTACCGGAATGTGTAAGACTGAAAAGGAAGAGTACGAGAAGTATTGGGATGATATCAGTCCGTTTATTAAGTTCGGCTGCTTAAAGGATGAAAAATTCTGTGACAAGATGACTGATTACATGCTCTTCAAGGATTTAAACGGCAAATACTTAACATTGCCTGAATATCTGGAGGAGGGCAAGGAAAAATATGCTAACAAGGTATTTTATGTAACGGACGAGCAGGCTCAATCGCAGTATATCAATATGTTTAAGGAAGAGGGAATGAATGCGGTACTCCTTACTCATAATATTGATAATCCATATATCACACATCTTGAGGGAAAGAATAGTGATGTAAAGTTCCTCAGAATTGATGCTGATTTGTCTGATAATTTTGTAGGAGATGCCCTTAGTGAGGAGCAGACCAAGGAATACACTGACAAGCTTACTGAGAGCTTTAAGAAGGCAACAGGCAAGGAAAAGCTTAATGTTAAGGTTGAAAGCCTTAAGAATGATAAGGTTTCTGCTATGCTTACTTTGTCAGAGGAGCAGAGACGTATGCTGGAGATGATGAAGGTTTACAGTATGGGCGGACCAATGGACCCTTCTATGTTTGGCGGTGAAGGAGAAACTCTGGTACTGAATGCAAACAATAAGCTGGTAAAATATGTGCTGGAAAATCCGGAGGGTGAACATGTAAATACAATCTGCTGCCAGCTCTATGATTTGGCTGTACTTGCCAATAAGCCTCTTGAGCCTGAGGAGATGACAGCATTTGTTGCAAGAAGTAACGAGATACTTGGTCTCCTTATCTAAGAGAAGGTATTTGAATATACATCCCAAATGTCTTTTGTGTATGACATTTGGGATGTTTTTTTCATAGTGTGTGGGACGACTTTTGGTTTCTTCTTGACAAAGAATTATGTATAGAATATCTTATAATAAGATTATTTTAATGTGTAAAAATATAATTTGAAAGAATATTTTTTAGCGAAGGATAGGGAGATTGAAATGAAGATATTTAATACTTTGACAAGAAAAAAGGATGAGTTTGTTCCTATAAAAGAAGGAAAGGTTGGTATCTATGTATGTGGACCAACCGTATATGACTATATTCATATTGGTAACGCAAGACCGATGATTGTATTTGATACATTGAGAAGATATTTTGAGTATAAAGGCTATGAGGTTAATTATGTATCAAACTTCACGGATGTAGATGATAAGATAATCAGAAAGGCAATAGCTGAGGGCGTGGATTCAACAGTCATTTCGGAGAGATTTATAGAAGAGTGCAAGAAGGATATGGCAGGATTAAATGTTAAGGAGGCAACAACACATCCGAAGGCAACGGAAGAGATACCTGACATGATCAGCATGGTAGAGACTCTCATTAAGAAGGGCTATGCCTATGAGGTAAATGGAACAGTATATTTTAGAACCAGAAAATTTTCTGATTATGGAAAGCTTTCTAAGAAAAATCTGGACGATTTAAGAGGTGGCAACAGAGAGCTTCTTGTATCCGGTGAGGATGAGAAGGAGGACCCATTAGATTTCGTTCTGTGGAAGCCTAAGAAGGAGGGTGAGCCATCGTGGCAGTCGCCTTGGGGTGAGGGCAGACCGGGCTGGCATCTGGAATGTTCGGTTATGTCCAAGAAGTATATTGGCGATGTAATTGATATCCATGCAGGCGGAGAGGATTTGATTTTCCCACACCATGAAAATGAGATAGCACAGAGCGAGGCTGCCAATGACAAGGAATTTGCAAGATACTGGATGCACAATGGCTTCCTGAAGATTAATAATGAGAAGATGTCAAAATCTCTGGGCAATTTCTTTACTGTAAGAGAAATTAGCGAGAAGTATGACCTTCAGGTAATAAGGTTCTTCATGCTCTCTGCACATTACAGAAGTCCGCTGAATTTTTCGGAGGAGCTGGTTGCCGCATCCAAGAACGGACTTGAGAGGATCAGAACTGCAGCTTCAAGACTTGAGGAGGCTAAGGCTTCCGGCGAGGGGATATCATGCTCTAAGGAGGAAGCAGGATATATTGATAGCCTTAAGCAGTATGTGGAGAAATTTGAGGCTGCCATGGAGGATGACCTGAATACTGCGGATGCCATTTCTGTTATATTTGAGCTTGTTAAGCTTATCAATACGACCATTACCGTGGGTGAGAGCTCTAAGGAATATGCGGATAAGGCATACGAGACATTAAGTTTATTAACTGATATTCTCGGTATTGAGATTAAGGAGGAGTCTGGACTTTTGGATGAGGAGATTGAGAAGCTTATTCAGGAGAGACAGGATGCGAGAAAAAGTAAGAATTTTGCAAGAGCAGATGAGATAAGAAATATGCTTCTTGATAAGGGTATTGTCCTTGAGGATACAAGAGAAGGCGTGAGATGGAAGAGAGCTTAGAAACATTTAAAGGAATCAATGAATTAAACAGACTGAATCACTCTGATAATAAAGAAAATAATGGTATAAATCCGTATCAGTATTCACCTCTTGCCCTTGCGTATATGGGAGACAGCGTCCTTGATTTGATGGTTAAGAATTATTTTGTAATAAATTCCAATAAACAGACCTACAAGTATCATAAGGATGTTACCAATATTGTCAAGGCGGTTAACCAGGCAGCATATATAGATAAAATAATGGATAAGCTGAAGGATGATGAGCTTGATATATACAAACGCGGAAGAAAT
>JBJENB010000224.1:0-4025 GCA_051879975.1 Wujia sp. | reverse complement strand
AGGGAGCTATCGTCATCAGACCTCTGATTCTTATGTTTTTCAGCTTACTGATGCTCTCTGCCAAAGAGTAAACTTCATCAGAACTTATACCAAATTTCGTTTCTTCATTAGCTATATTAACCTGAAGCAATATGTTAACTATTACATCCTTTTTCTCCGCTTCCTTTTGTATTTCTTTGGCCAAGTGTAATGAATCAACAGAATGTATTAAGGCTACCTTATCCACTATGTATTTTACTTTGTTTGTTTGCAAATGTCCTATCAAATGCCAATTAACAGGTTTCGATACGCGTTCATATTTATCACATAGCTCCTGAACCTTGTTTTCGCCATATTCATTGACATCACACAATATCAGCTCTTCAATGTCTGACAAAGGCTTTGTTTTGCTTACAGCAACAAGAGTAATTTCACTTTTATCCCTGTTAGCCTTTTCACAAGCTGATTTGATATTTTCCTGTACCTTCTTTAGATTATCCTTTAACATAGCAAAACCTCTTTTCAGTATATTATCTGGTTTTCTGTTACCTTTTCAGAATTAAGAATAATATTATCATATTCTTTTAGTCCACCGGTAGAGCTAACCAGAGCAAACTCATCAACAATTTTAATTACCTCAACCATTTCAAATTCAGCTATTCCACGGTTTGCAGAATAAACACCTTTAATTGTTGCTGTAGAAAGCAATGATACAGCACATGTATTGTTCGTCTCGATATCCAATAGAACATCTGTATTCTCAAAGGCTGCAGGATCTACATAACAAAACTCCTCATCCTTTTTATATATTGTTGGAGTGACCTGATTAATTGTTATTTGACCATCCTCTCCCATGACTTGTACGTTAAATCTGTTGGAATAATTTTGATTACCTCCGCCTGAAAGATAGTCAATAGGTATTTTGTACACGGTTTTATCGATGAGCGCTGATATGGGCACCTTAAGACCTGTATCATCCTCTCTTATAATTTCTACATCTACATATCTTTCCGATATAAAATTAGACATATATTGATTAAGCATAATATTAATATAGGTGCCATCGGAATTATAAATTATTTCGTATGGCATCTTTATTATGTAGCTGGAATTGTTTATCCTAAATTTAATACTTTCATATTCTGATATTTGACTGATCTGTTCTGCAGAAATAGGGGCAATAATGTTCCAGTCCTCGCTGGGAATTACCTTGGCAACAGGGCTGTTTGCAGCAGTTACATCACCGGTTTTCAAAGTGTTTTTTTCATATAAGGACTTGTCAAAATCCATTGATGAAATATTTGCTATATCAAAATCCTCATATCCATCAACATAGTATGTTATGACACCACTATATGGTGATAAAACAGAGCTGATTCCATAGCTATTATCATTATTCACCTGTTGCATAAGAATTTCATTGGTCAATTCCAATACCTTATTATTGGCATTGTTTTCAAAATTATATGCTGTATAAAACTCTGAGTCTTTGTACGTAACCTTATATAATGAAATAAGCGACCTGATATCTTTGTAATCCTGTTCAGTGAGCAATTCATCGTACAGCTCAGTATTATTAACAGCTTCATGAATCTTTCCGGTTTCATCTATGGTGCATACAGCAGAATCTTTCTTGACCTTTTCTCCGTCTCGAATATAATAACAGATATATCCTGACTTCGAGGTAGACAGAACTTCTTCATCTCTAATAATCAGTCCTGTTAGTATAATGTCATTATTGATGTTGGTTTTGTTAACCTTGTATGTAGTTATGGGTTCTTTTTTAGATGCTATTATAATTGATATTACAACATACAATAAAATTGCTGCAATTAAGCAGGTTGCAGCATTTATCTTTATATCTCTATTAAATTTGATTATATTGTTGCTTTTTCTACTCATAATATCACCTTATCCATAAAATCTATTCCTTAAGACACAATAGCTTTACCATTGAATCATATAGTGAACTTTTAGAAGAACCGCTTGCAGCAATTGCGACATAATATTCATTGTCCTTTTCAAGATACATTGCCAAGCAGTAGCCCGCACCTGTTGTTGTGCCCGTCTTCCACACTTTTATATTGTAGCTTGCAGGTAAATTAACGGAATCGGTCAAAAATAAATTTGTTGGAGTAATATCAACATCCGTTTCATATCCTGCACTGTTAATATACGAGTAAGAATATGTTTTATTCGAATCTATCTCTCTAATTAAATCATGGCTGTAGGCTTCCTTAATAATAAGATAGGTATCATAAGCGGTTGTATAATGTTCTCTATTATCCAGTCCGTGGGGATTGGCATAATGAGTATTGGTAGCACCTATACTATACGCTTTCGTATTCATTAAGGAACAAAATGTAGCTTCATCACCGCCAATATAATCAGCTAAAATAAGAGCATAGTAATTATCTGAATGTATCAATAAACCATATAAAAGGTTTTTTATCGTGATTTTAGAACCGGATTTTATTGTGCATGGAGCTACTCCCTCGTAAGTCAAATCATAATTCTTAGAAACAGTTACTACATCATCAAGGGATATTTCTCCCGATTCAATCTTATCGCAAACAATAATTGCTGTCATAAGCTTTGTCATACTTGCCGGATACATTCTGCTGTGAACGTTCTTAGCAGCATAAACGGTATTGGATGTATCATTTATCATTAAAGCATAATAGCAATCATCAAACAGCTCAGCATTTTTGCTCATTCCGTCAGGAATAACAGTTAAATCATTGGCAATAACAATGGAATCAACATATCCGTTGGCCGAATCAACAGAATAAGAAATTTCTTCTATATCCGGATGTCTGTCATCTATATTGTTTTTAATTGCAACGGATGTTCTGAAAAAAAGACATATTACCAATATTACAATTATATATCTTGATATGTTTCTTAACATCATTTATCTCCCTGTTAATGTTTAAATAATTCTCTCCAATCAAGGTCACCTCTGTCCAAAGCTTTAATCATAAGCTCAGCAGTGGCAAGATTGGTAGCCAAAGGAATATTGTGAACATCACAAAGGGAAAAAATATTGTTTATATCAACTTCATGAGATTTTTTTGTCTGGGGATCTCTTAGAAAAATCATCATATCTATCGCATTGCTTTCAATCATAGAACCAAGCTGTTGTTCTCCACCTGTATGACCGGCTAAAAATTTGTGTACATTCAGATTCGTAACCTCTTCAATCATTCTTCCTGTGGTTCCGGTTGCATATAAATTATGATGAGACATTATGCCCCTGTATGCAATACAAAAATTCTGCATAAGCTTTTTTTTCGAATCATGTGCAATTAATCCAATATTCATATCCCTATCCCCTTTAGTATCGTGACCTTTGTAGACTGATATTGAGCACAATTCCTATTCCGGCAGATAGACTTAGCAAAGAACTTAATCCATAACTAACAAATGGTAAAGGAATTCCTGTATTAGGTAATACGCCTGTTGCAACCGCAATATTGATAAAGGATTGAAAGGCTATAAGTGCTGCTACACCTGTGGCAATAAGCATACCTTTGGTGTCTATAGAATTTCTGGCTATCCTAATACATTGTAACACTATAAGTAGTATAATTGCAATAATTATTACACTACCTATGAAGCCTAATTCTTCTCCTATTACAGAGAAAATAAAGTCTGTTTGCTGTTCAGAAATAAAATTTGCATCCTTTACGGTGGCTATTGTAGAAGTATTTAAGCCCTTTCCGGATAACATTCCTGAACCGATTGCCATAATAGAGTTATTTTGCTGCGAATACTCTACACCATATTCACTTGGATAAATAAACTGCAAAATACGCGCAACCTGATAATCCTTTAACAAAACCTGGTCAGGCTTTTGAATATACCATAGAAAGCTTCCTGCCAATGGTATCAGAATTAATAATGCAAAAGCAATTATTTTGTAGCTTAAGCCGGCAACATAAAGCATTGTAAATAACACCAATGTGAGACATATGGTAGTCGATAGGTCAGGCTCAGATACAATAAGTAAAAGGGTTATACCTATGAACGCAATATAAAGTAAT
>JBJENB010000223.1:0-16574 GCA_051879975.1 Wujia sp. | reverse complement strand
GTTTCGATATCATCTTTTGCCAATGCCCTATTAAATTTTTGCATAGGTTTAAAATAATTAAATACAAAAAATAATGCTACTAAGGAAAGGCAACTAATAATAAAAAACATTACTGCCAATACTTTATTTTTTTTCTTTTTATTTGAAATTTTTACGTTATTTACATTTTTTTCTACATTCTCATTATAAATCTCAAATTGCATTACTTCAGCACCACAATAAGGACAATATTTTTGATTATATTGAATTTCTCCACCGCAACTATCACAAAACATAATTTTCTCCTTTTTATTAAATATAATACTATTACGGACTTCCGTATTTATTATACGTCTTTCAATGTGTATTTGCAACGAAATATTTAACTATAATTAACGTACAAATAAATTTGATTTTGTTTACAATCGTTATTTATGGAGGTTTTAATGAACACACTCGATAGAATCCTAGAATTGAGAGAGGAACGACATTGGACAGAATATAAACTTGCAGAGAAATCCGGCATTACACAATCCACTATTTCCACATGGTATAGAAAAAATATTCAGCCAACAATTCCCTCCCTTCAAAAAATATGCAATGCATTTGGTATAACACTTTCTCAATTTTTTCTTGAAGACGACAACAATACATTAGTTTTAACAAGTCAACAGCTTCGTCTTCTAAAATATGCTTCAAAACTTACACCAGAGCAATATGAATGCTTAATTTCTTTTTTAGAAAGTCTGTAAAAGCATGAATCGTCTCAGAAATGGGGCGATTTTTTATTGACAGCAAATCATCTGATATGCTAACATCAACGCAGAAAGCAACTCTTATCGCTTTCTTTTATCAGCATATATTCTTATAACCGGGAATTCACCCGGATATTACTCAGCATTTTACTGTCATCTGATAATTGAATAAAGACTTTACATCTAATAATCTCTAAAGACCTCAGAATTCTTTCTATATTCTGTTATAGCGAGGCCTTTGCTGTAAGCAATATGTCCATCTGATTCTTCTTACGTGAACAACGTAATTCTATAGAAATCACCTTATTACCACGAACAATAAAAATTGTATATTCATAGTCAAAATCTAAATCTTAAAATTACAATTGACACCAAATACGATACCACATATAATAAAGGAGAGTTAAAATGTCAAAATGGGATAAACTATTAACTAGAATTTGCACTTTATCAAAAGAAATCAGATTTGAAGAGTTGTGCAAAGTGTTGGAAATCTACGGTTATGAGATGCGAACTCCGAAGGGTGGAAGTAGCCACTATACTTTTAGGAAATCGGGTTGTCAACCAATTACAATACCAAAACATGAACCAATCAAAAAGGTGTACGTGGAGAAGGTAAAGCAGATTGTAGAAAGCGAGGCAAATAATGATGAAAACGCTGAATGAATATATGAAGATGAAATATCGTATGGAAATTATTGAGGATACAGACGAGGGAGGCTTTGTGATTTCTTTTCCGGATCTTCCTGGATGCATTACTTGTGGTGAAACCATAGAAGCTGCTATTGCCAATGCAATGGAGGCAAAAAAGGAATGGCTGGAAGCGGCATTTGAAGAGGGAATTGAAATCCAAGAACCTGACAGTCTGGAAGATTACTCGGGACAATTTAAGCTGAGAATTCCTCGTAGCTTGCATCGTTCTCTTGCAGCACATTCAAAACGAGAAGGAATTAGTATGAACCAGTATTGTGTATATCTGCTTTCGCGAAATGATGTGGTTTATTCGAAGTAATTATTATTTTGTATAAGAAAAAGACACAGAGCTTGCGAAGCTCTGTGTCAAATATACTTATTCTATTTAACAGTCTGTTTATTCTACCCTTTTACTGATATAATCCATTAAAAAATCTGCTGTTTTATCTAATCCTAATCTTGAGCTGTTAATACAGAGATCATAATGTCTGGAAGCACCCCATTTTGTGTCCGCAAAATTGTTGTGATACATTTTTCGTTTTAAATCATGTCTTGCAATAGCTTTGCGTGCCTCATATCTGCTCATATTACGGACTTCCATTATTCTGTTTACCTTATCCTTCTATACATCTAATACAAGTATAACAATTCCACAGCGCATTGTCTATAATATGTATACTAATTAAAAATACTGTTGCATGACGCCGCTGTTCTGAGCATCTACCGACTGAACTAATGCTGCAAAATTATTGCTGGCAGCATTGGCAATCTGCTCTGACCAATTTGTATATATTCCCGGATAGTAAGGCTTGATAACCTGGGCTATCTCATTTATTGCATCTCCGGCAGGGTCCTTCTTGCTGAAGCCACCTGTGGTAATAGTACTTAAAATTTCTGTCTGCCCTGACCTTGTCAGGATTCGTACATCATGCATCTTACTGGTAGGAATAAAGTACATGCTCTGTGTAAGTACATGAGCATATATCCATACAATGTTTCTTGATGGAATGATGATAAGTGCATGTGATCTATATACCAAAATGGCAGTCGGTGTAACAAATGTATTCAAAACTCGTTTTGCCATTGGCAGGTTCTGCTCTATCAGCATTTTCTCCTGTTCAGAGAGCGCCGCCCAGCTTTGGTCCTGCTCTGCTATCGCCTTTTTATTTAGTTTTGTCTCCTTAATACCCCCAAGGGTCTGTGCCGCCATAGCAATATTCGGAAAACGTGATAAATCAATCATCTTTCTTCTCCTTTATATAGAACTTCGCGCGAGTGTACATCCTTCGCGGAGCGTTTTTTATATCATAGAAGTGCGAAGCACTTTCCTCGTATGATATAAAATATCAGGCGATGTATTATCTACACCACCTGATAAATAAAATACTAAAATAGATTAACCAAGCTTAACCTCAACCTTCTCAAGCTTCCAGATTTCCTGAGCGTACTGCTCGATTGTTCTGTCAGATGAGAACTTACCTGCACAGGCTGTATTGAGCATAGCCATCTGAGCCCACTTAGTCTTATCCTTGTATGCCGCATTTACTCTCTTCTGGGCATCCTTGTAAGAATTGAAGTCCTTCAGAGTGAAGTAAACATCCTGTCTTACCAAAGAATCATAAAGCGGACGGAAGAGCTCCTTATCAGATGAATAAGTACCATCTATTAACTGGTCAAGAACCTTCTTAAGATCAGGATTTGAATTGTACTCATCCATTGGATAGTAACCGCCATCCTTCTCATACTTCATAACCTCATCAGCTGAGAGACCGAAGATAAATGCGTTATCAGCGCCAACCTCTTCAACGATTTCCACGTTAGCACCATCCATAGTACCAAGAGTAGGAGCACCATTTACCATGAACTTCATGTTACCGGTACCTGAAGCCTCTCTTGAAGCTGTAGATATCTGCTCTGAAACATCTGCTGCTGCAAATATAATCTCTGCATTTGAAACTCTATAGTTCTCAATGAATACAACCTTAATCTTGCCGTTGATTGACTTATCATTGTTAATCTTGTCTGCTACTGCATTGATGAGCTTGATTGTAAGCTTTGCAGTCTTGTAGCCTGCTGCTGCCTTTGCACCGAAGATAAATGTAGTCGGCTCAAAGTCCATATCAGGATTAGCCTTCAGCTCATTGTAAAGATACATGATATGAAGGATATTAAGCTGCTGTCTCTTGTACTCGTGAAGTCTCTTAACCTGAACATCAAAGATAGAGTTTGGATCTACCTCTATACCATTGTGCTCCTTGATGTACTCGGCAAGACGAACCTTGTTCTTGAACTTAATGTCCATGAATTCCTTCTGGGACTTCTTCTCTGTCACAAACTTCTTAAGCTTAGCAAGCTCCGGAAGATCTGTTACCCAGCCGGCACCAATCTTCTTCGTAATCCAAGCTGAAAGAAGTGGATTACCATGAAGAACGAATCTTCTCTGAGTAATACCATTGGTCTTATTGTTGAACTGATCCGGTCTCATCTCATAGAAATCCTTAAGCTCTCTCTTCTTAAGAATCTCAGTATGAAGCTGTGCCACACCATTTACAGAATAGCTTCCTGCAATTGCAAGGTGTGCCATCTTAACCTGTCCATCATAGAGAATTGCCATACTTCTTACCTTCTCCTGATTTCCCGGATAAGTATCCTCAATAAGCTTAACGAATCTTCTGTTTATCTCATCAACTATCTGATAAATTCTAGGAAGGAGTCTTTGGAAGAGATCGATTGGCCACTTCTCAAGTGCCTCAGCCATGATTGTATGGTTTGTATATGCACAGGTTCTACAGGTAATATTCCATGCATCATCCCACTCAAGATTCTCTTCATCAACAAGGATTCTCATGAGCTCTGCAACAGTTACTGTCGGGTGCGTATCATTTAACTGGAAGGTAACCTTATTAGGAAGGTCATGAATATCTGCATTGTTCTCCTTAAACTTCAATATAGCTCTCTGAACAGAAGCAGATACGAAGAAGTACTGCTGCTTAAGTCTAAGCTCCTTACCTGAATAATGGTTATCATTAGGATAGAGAACCTCAACAATATTTCTTGCAAGGTTAGCCTGCTCAACCGCATTCTGGTACTCGCCCTTGTCAAATGAATTAAGGTTAAACTCATTAATTGGCTCCGCATCCCATATTCTAAGTGTATTTACAACATTGTTGCCATATCCGATAATAGGAAGATCGTAAGGAATAGCACGTACAGCCTGATAGTCCTTATGTACGAAATAGTTCTTTCCCTCTCTGCACTCAGTTGCCACATAACCGCCAAACTTTACCTGAACCTCATACTCAGGTCTCTTAACCTCAAATGGATTGCCATCCTTTAACCAGTTATCCGGCTCCTCAATCTGATAACCATCCTTTATAGCCTGTTTAAACATACCATATCTGTATCTGATACCACAACCGTATGCAGGGTAATTCAAGGTAGCAAGTGAATCAAGGAAACAAGCTGCAAGACGTCCAAGACCACCATTTCCAAGTGCTGCATCCGGCTCCTCATCCTCAATTGCATTTATATCGAATCCCATCTCATCAAGCGCTTCCTTAACATCATTATAGAATGTAAGGTTAATTAAGTTGTTACCAAGTGCTCTACCCATAAGAAACTCCATTGAAAGGTAGTAGACAGTCTTAGCGTTCTGCTTTTCATATGCCTTTTGAGTTGCAATCCATCTGTCAATGATATCATCCTTAACAGCATATGCTACTGCCTGATACACCTGCTGAGGTGTAGCCTCATCAATCGTTTTTCTGTAAAGATTCTTAACATTGTTGATGACGGCTTTCTTGAATCCTTCCTTATCAAACTCTGCTATCTTACTCATTTGATTTATCCTCCTTAATTTGAAAGCTCTTCATATACTATGAATATGTACACTTTAAATCAATAAAGTACATCACACCGATTATTAGTTTAACAAATATTTACATATGGCACAATAACTAAAATGTATTTTTGTTCATTGTTACAATTAAAAAGGCATTTTGCTAAATATATTAAGCAAAATGCCCTAGTTACATAAAACTGCTTATTTATTGAATAATCTTTTGTTTTCTCAGTCTTATCAGGATATGCAAATGACTGATAAGCTGTATTACAGCTAAAACAATCACACACGCAATTACATCTCCTACAAAATCACCACACAATGCATTGAAGGTAATTGGATCAAGCTTCTTTTTACAATAGACATTAATAATGAAATTGGCAATTATGGCAGAAGGAATAACTTTAAACATTGACATAAATAACTGAGTGATATTAAGACTAACCACTGAGCGCCCAATAATTTCGAGAATCTTATAATATTCCCCTTGCCTGTAAAACCTATGTTTATTAATGTAATAAAGTGAAATAAATGTGCAAGCCATTATAAATATTATTGCTAATCTGGAATAAATGTCAATTGTAGCTCTATTATCATTTGCATATATGTATTCCGTTACATTGTCTTCAAAGTTAAAACCATCATACTTATGGCGGCACTTGGCAAGGTAATTCGCAGTATCAACCTCATAGCCTGCTTCAACATTTATTTTTACCATAGCAACTGTATAGTCAAATTTCTCCAAATATAGCTTCTCCGGAACCACAAAGGAAAGCTCCGAGCTTCCCATTTTTTCCCTATAATTACTTCTTCCTACTATACTTAAGCTTCCTGCCGGAAAGCTACAGACCTCATCATCTCTTTTCACATAGCTTACCTCTTTAAGGTCTTCATTTAAAATGCTGGAACCTCCGGAATTATCTATCAGAAATGCTCCTCCGGAATTAACAAATTCCTCATATGTCATTTCATCGCTTATTGTGAATCGGGAGTAATACTCTTCTTCATTTACACTAAAGACTTCGCATGCTATATTTCCTGATTCATCACGTGAAAGTGCTTGCCTCCAAGCTTCATTTACATCATCCTCGTTTATTTGGAATCTTACCATAGTATTATATAAAACATCATAATATGTTATGCCCTCAAGACCCTGCCGAACCATATCCATTGTACTCATTTCATCCACTACGATATAAAACTCAGCATTTCTTATCTCTTCCTTCTCCAAATTTTTAATGTAGTTATTGACAAATTTTCCGGCATACGATGACAACACTACAACAATGCTTGCAATAATCAGAACGAAATAAGTCGTATATTTTTCAATTCTATGCTCCTTTTCATCCTCACAAAAAATCTTTATTGTAAGGAAATAATCTAATATCCCCTTATGTTTTTTCTTTTTATTTCTCTTAAGCTTATCTATTGATTGTAGCGAATTACCCAATATGGCAGGTATAGCCCCTCCAATAAATGACACAAAGGATATTCCGCAGGCAAACAGGTAAATTTGCTGTTCCAGACAAGCATTGAAATTTACCAGCTTCTCAATCCTACTCTTCTGTACAAACTCTGTTATAAAAACTGAAATCACTGTGCCGGAGGCAAGTCCGATAATTGTTCCTAATAAAACCAGAATAATACTCTCTAGTATATACACTCCTATAATCTGAATGCTTGAAAATCCAATACTTTTAAGTATCTCGGACTGGGTATTCCTTTTTCCAAAATATGAATAAAAAACATGAATGTTAAGTACAATGCTCATAATTATTATGATTAGTCCAAAAATAATTATCAGCCTTGAGATATTCTTCTCATTATTAATTGCAATGTCTTCAATATCCACTAAATTGACTACGCTGTTCTCGATAAGGATATAATTATCCCAAAATCCGTATGCCTTATCCCCCTCTGTAGTTCGTGCTTTGTCGATTTGGAGTTCTCTGCATATTCTTTTAATAGTATTATCATAATATTTAAAGGAATCAAAATGTATGTATACATTATATCTTTTGACCTTCTGATCGCCATAGATGATACCCATTTTGTATAAATCTACAGTACTATAATCATAATCCTCCAAAAAACCCGTAATGATATACTCCTCACCGTTTATCTCTATGGAATCTCCTATCTGCTTAGAAAAAATAATGTATTCATCCCCATACATATACGTCGGTGATATGGCAATCTGTCCTTCCTCCCGGGGAAGCTCACCTTCTGACAAAGAGTAATAATTCATACTCATGGCATTATCATCCGGTGAAACCAGGGCAAAATGAAATAGTGAATCATATATACCTTCAACTCCAATTTCCACATTCATGCCACTTAATACCCTAAGAAGCATATCCTTTTGATTTTGGTTTATATTATGCAATACAACATTGTATCTTCCATAGCTATTGTATACATTTTCGTGTCGCATTTTTTCGTATGAATAATAAATACTTACAGACGTAAAAATCAGAGCAACACCCAAGCATATACTTATTATTGTGGCCAGACTTTTTTTCCACTGAACCAATACATTTCTCAGAGTTAATTTAAGCATTATAATCACTCTCCATTACATTTCCGTCTTCCAGTAAAACAGTAAAATCGGACTTTCGTCTGATATCATCATCATGCGTAACAACAATCAGCGTCATTCCATATTCCTTAGAAAGCTTTTTTAGCAATTCTATTACTACCTCACTGTTTTGAGAATCGAGGTTACCTGTAGGTTCATCAGCCAGAAGAATCTTTGGTTTATTGATTATTGCTCTGGCTATGGCTGCACGCTGCTTCTGTCCACCCGAAACCTGCTCCGGATACTTGTCCAATATATCTCTTATGTCAAGAGTGTCAACTATCTCATCAAAATAATTTCTATCATATTTCCTAGAGTTCTTATTTGCCAAAATAATATTTTCCTTAATGGTTAATACAGAAATCAGCTTAAAGAACTGAAACACTATTCCTATCTTATTTCTTCTGTAATCAAGCCTCTCCTTTGCACTAAGCTTGCTAATGTCCTTATCAAGAATATATAGTCTTCCTTCATCAGGCTCATCAAGTAAACCCAGCATATTTAATAGGGTGGTTTTACCACTTCCACTCTTTCCTACTATTGTAATAAATTTATTGTATGGAAGCTCTAAGGATATATTGTCCAGCGCAATTGTTTGTTGATCACCTTTTCCATATATCTTAGATAAATTAGAAATTTTTATCATGTTTTTTCCTTTCTTATTCGCAGATGCTTCACTATATTTGAATCGTACCTCTTACCTGACCTTCTCTTGAAATACGCACCTATTTTTTACCATAAAATTTCAATCTAAAGAATACTTTATGAATGAAACGACATATTTTGCTCATTTTTGATGTAAATTTTTTATATTTATTTATAGAATTTTATTGCATTTTAATCTATATCCAAGTATTATAATTACATATTCTAGCTTGTTAGACCATAAGAGTGGGGGATGGTTATGGGTGTAATTTGGAAAATCACTACGGAATCGGCTGTAATATACGGATTAAGCCACATTATAGAAGGAAGTCTTGCCTACTATTTCTTTAACAAACTTTTTTTTCCGGCAAAATCAAAGTATGCTATTTTTAGTTATACATGTATTTATGCCCTTCTATTCTTTATAACCTTTTTTCATAACCCCATATTAAATTGTACTTCTTTTGTTATTTTAAATTTTTGTTTAGTCCTTTATGTATATAAGCCTTACTGGAGCCAAGCTTTTTTTTATACGATTATATTAACTCTATTTATGGGAATAACGGAAACAATGACCTCACTCATACCTCATTCCTTCCTATATGAGCATTTTGCTAATATGGATTATAGCCCTGAGGTAATAATCTGTTTCATTTTCTCAAAGGCTTTATATTTACTTTTTGTATTGTTCTTTATCTACTGTAAAGAAAAAAAATCTAATGTTTACCATACAAATATACCTATATATGTATTAACAATCTCAGTCATATCATGTATTGAACTGATAGTTTTATTCTGTATACCTGTAACAACATTCCTGAATAAAACGGCTGAATATCTTATTTTAATAGTATGTACCTTAATCATTATCCTTGTGCTTGTAGTACTTTTACTTCAGGAATACATACAAAAGAAACAGGAGAAATTATCGCAGACAGAGCTTGCTCTACAGCAGGAACGCAATGCAAGCAATTACTTTCAGGCTGTACAGGAGCAGATAGATAATAGAAACATTTTGATACACGATATCAAAAATCACATAATTGTTGTACAGGAGCTATGTAATGCAAATAAAACTCAGGAGGCCTATAATTACCTCAATCAGTTACTGGAGCTCCCTGCATTGTCAAGGAATATCAGATTGACACCTATACAGAACCTAAATATTATATTAAATGTTTATGTTACAAAATGTGAACAGTTACATATATCCTTTTCTGTTGATTGTGACCCCGCTTTCGTTGACTTTATGAAGGTTTCACACCTTACAGCTATGTTTTGCAATCTACTGGATAATTCTATAGAAGCAGCCCAAAATTGCGATGAGCCTTTTATTACAATTACACTTCGATATGATGAGAAAATACATACAGCTAAGATATCAATCGTAAACTCATGCAGTCAGAAGCCAATTTTTAATTCTGATAACAGGCTCATCTCATCAAAGCCTGACCGTGAAAAGCATGGTCTTGGCGTAGTCAGTGCCGAACGCATAGTAACCTTATACAACGGAAATATGTTAAATTACTATGATGAAACCACAGCTTCCTTTCACACTATCATAATGCTCAGAAATCCGGAGGTACTATAACCATGAATATAGCAATTTGTGATGATAATTTGATTTTCTGCGAACAATTGCACACATTATTATTAAATTATTTCAAAAAATACCATATCAAAGACACCAACATAAAAATTTTCAACAGTGGAGAGGAAATACTGAATAGTCCTGATAGCTTTGATTTGGCATTTCTGGATGTGGAAATGAAGGAATTAAGCGGCACATATACCGGAAATGAATTAACCAAAAGAAATCCTAATCTGATATTCTTCATTATTACTTCATATCCACAATATCTGGATGAAGCCTTACATTTCCATGCCTTCAGATATCTGTCTAAGCCCTTGGACACAAACCGATTATACTTAAATCTAAAGGATGCACTATATGTATTTCACACACGACAGAAAAAGGTTGTTGTTGAAACGATGGACAAGGTACTTACCATCAATTCTTCAAGTATAATAATGCTTGAAACAATTAATCGAAAGGTTGTCTTACATACCTGTAGTGGCAGTATTACCTCCACACAGCCACTAAAATATTGGCTTTCTGCTCTAGAGGGGCTTCCTTTTTTTCAATCGCATAAGAGCTACATTGTAAATTTTGCACATGTGGATAGCTTTAACGATAATCTGATATTTATGACGGATAACCTGAAGGCTTATTTAACCCAGAGAAAATATGGTGAATTTAAAAAGAACTATTTGATGTATATAGATACTACGATGTAAAAAAAGGCATTTCGCTAAAATAATTAAGCAAAATGCCCTAGACCATATGATATTTAAATTAATATGCCATATTATATGCGTCGACTAATGTAGTTGACCAATCCTTCCATCCCCAAATAAGGTTGTCATAATATTTTACATTGGTCTCACAGAACTCTTCATATTCATCCTTTGTATAGTTCTGACCATTTATATAATACAGTGTTTCACCATCAGCAGCGTAGTCAATGCACACTTCGTAGTCATATACCAATTGACCCTTCTCCAAATGAGCATATCCGCCTCTGTCTACCATATCACGATCATACATATGATAGAAGCTATTTTGCTTTGGAGCATAACTAAAATTACGATCTCTACCAGGCGTTGGATTATCATATACCTTGCCATCGTAGTAAGATAGAAGTCCTGCACCGTCTCCAATATCTGAGTAATCATACAAAAGCTCAGGAACATCATCCTCATCTACATAAATCAGCTTACAGGTCCAATAGCCATACTCATCAAATCCAACCCAGCCATAATTTTCATATAGATAATCTGAGTAGGCTTTAAGCGCCGTAATTATTTTTCCATCCTCACAGTCGGCTCTGCAATATTCATCTCCCATGCTACCAAAGCCAACAGCATAATCACATTCATAAGATAATACATCTCCGTCTATCGTATAGCTATAATATGGATATTGTAAACCATTATCTAAATCATATAAGCCCGGATAAGGGAAAATATTAAGTACGGTTCTTCCATCATACAAGGTAACCATTGTATCATCACAATCCATTTCATAATATTCTAAACTAAAAACAGTTTTAAAATCCTCATACCATTCAAGCTTCTTATACCCAAATCCCATTTCCGGATTAAAATAAACCCATTCTGAAGTAAAGTCAGAAAGCTTTTCAATGGTAAGCTCACTCTTAGTAAATTCATAATCCAGCTTACTCAAAGAGTTTTCGTCATTCTGCTCCATGTGGATGGTGAGATGTGTTTCATCCTTTATCTCAAATGTAAAGCTTTTTCCCTTTGGTCTTGAATTAAAGTAATTAAAGTCTTTATCCGTGTCACAGATTATTTTTCCGTAGTCTCCTGAAAATTCTACATGATTAACAGGATTTAACAAAAGGTATCCGGATTCCTGAGTTGCAAGATATATTGTGAAGCCTTCATTTCCACCGGAAACACTATATCCAATGTACATTCCGGCATCCTCTGCTTCCCAATAGCCAATCAGACAAGACTCATCACTTACCATACAAACATAACTAAGATTAGGATTATCCCCCTTTAGACCTGCCTCTGATGGTATATTCTCATCCACCTTAGCAAAAAATATAAAGTATATGGCAACTGCACCTCCGGCAAGAGCTAATACTACCAATACAATAACCAATGGGAGGACCCACTTTTTCTTTTCTTTATTCTTTTTTGCTTTATCAGGCTTATTCATGTTATCCCCTTAAATCTAGCAAACTGCTGTAGAGAATACGACCTTCTCACCGTTAATGCTCCAATCCTTGACATCACCCTTTGAAGTATCAGCAGTGATTTCATTGATAAGACATACTCTCTTGATTTCATCAGCGTTAGAGTTAATGATTTCTGTAATCTTATCATTTCCTGACACACCGAGGGCAATCTTATCTGTTACATTGTAGTCCGCATCCTTACGCATTGTCTGAACCTTGGAAATGATTTCTCTTACAAAGCCTTCCTCAATAAGCTCAGGAGTAAGAGTTGTGTCAATAACTACTGTCACATAGTTATCTCCCTCTGTTACATAGCCCTCCATCTTGGCTACATCTATGAGTAAATCCTCCTCAGCTAATGCTACCTCTACACCTGCCACATCAAACTTAAGGACTCCCTCGGTCTTTAATGCTGCCATGGCTGCGTTGCCATCAACATTTGCAAGATATTCCTTGATGCCACCAAGCTGCTTACCATACTTAGGACCTACTGTTCTAAGCTGTGGCTTGAAGCTGTAGGAAGTGAACTGTGACAAGTCCTCCTTGAAGCTTGCTTCCTTGACATTAAGCTCCTCTCTGATGATATCCATGAAGAAGCTGTCCAACTCCTTAGCTGCCTTAATGTACATGTTGCCTATTGGCTGACGGCTCTTGATGTTGGCTGTATTTCTTGCAGCACGACCGAATACTACTATCTTAAGTACCTCGTCCATTGAAGCCTCAAGCTCTGAATCTATATAAGCCTCATTTACCTCAGGGAAATCACAGAGGTGAATTGACATAGGCGCATTCTTGTCGAAGTTTACAACCAAGTTCTGATAGATATCCTCAGTCATAAATGGAATCATTGGTGCTGCTGCCTTACACAGAGTTACAAGTGCTGTGTAAAGGGTCATGTACGCATTTATCTTATCCTGTGGCATATCCTTAGCCCAGTAACGGTCACGGCAACGTCTTACATACCAGTTACTCATATCGTCCACAAACTCTGCAAGAGCCTTCGTTGCCTCCGGTATCTTGTATGCTCCAAGACTGTTGTCAACGATCTTAACCATGGAATTAAGCTTAGAGAGAAGCCATTTATCCATTACTGAGAGCTTGTCATATTCAAGTGCATACTTAGTTGGGTCAAACTGGTCTATCTCTGCATAAAGCACATAGAATGCATAGGTATTCCAAAGTGTACCCATGAACTTTCTCTGTCCTTCAAGAATTGCATCCTCATGGAATCTGTTTGGTAACCATGGTGCCGAATTGCTGTAGAAATACCATCTTATTGCATCTGCACCGTATTTGTTCAGTGCCTCCATTGGGTCAACTGCATTTCCCTTAGACTTTGACATCTTGTTTCCGTCCTTATCAAGAACGTGTCCGAGAACAATTACGTTCTTGTAAGGTGCCTTGTCAAAGAGAAGTGTAGATATTGCCATAAGAGAGTAGAACCAGCCTCTTGTCTGATCAACAGCCTCGCTGATGAAATCTGCCGGGAAATTATCCTCGAAGATTTCCTTATTCTCAAATGGATAGTGCCACTGTGCAAAAGGCATCGCTCCTGAGTCAAACCAGCAGTCGATAACCTCCGGTACTCTCTTCATCTCCTTACCACAATCCGGACAGGTAATTGTCACGGCATCAATATATGGTCTGTGAAGCTCGATTTCCTCAGGGCAGTTATTACTCATACTCTTAAGCTCTTCCTTAGAACCGATTGCATGTCTCTTACCGCAAGAGCACTCCCAAATATTAAGAGGAGTTCCCCAGTATCTGTTACGAGACAGACCCCAGTCCTGAACATTTTCAAGCCATGCTCCAAAACGTCCCTTACCGATACCCTCCGGTATCCAGTTTACTGTATTATTGTTGGCTACAAGCTTGTCCTTAACTGCAGACATCTTGATAAACCATGTATCTCTCGCATAGTAAATAAGCGGCGTATCGCATCTCCAGCAGTGTGGATACTCGTGCTCAAACTTAGGTGCATCAAAGAGCAAGCCGGCCTTTTCAAGGTCAACTAATATCGGCTTATCTGCATCCTTTACAAATAATCCTGCATAAGGGGTATCCTCTGTCATCTCACCCTTACCATTTACCATCTGAACAAATGGAAGGTCATACTTTCTGCCTACCTGGGCATCATCCTCACCAAATGCCGGTGCAATATGAACGATTCCGGTACCGTCTGACATGGTAACATATGAATCGCAGGTTACGTAATGACCCTTCTGAGGCTGCTTTGCAACACATTCTGCAGTACAGTCAAAGAGTGGCTTATATTCCTTTCTCTCAAGGTCTGTACCCTTGTAGGTTTCAATTATTTCATAGGCCGGCTTATCCTCTGTGGCAAGTCCGCCCAATACGCTGTCAAGAAGTGCCTTTGCCATGTAATATGTGTATCCGTCAGCTGCCTTTACCTTACAGTAATCCTCATCAGGATTTACACAAAGGGCAACATTACTTGGAAGTGTCCAAGGTGTAGTTGTCCATGCCAGGAAATATGCATCCTCATCCACACATTTAAAACGTACTACTGCAGAACGCTCCTTAACAGTCTTATAGCCCTGTGCAACCTCGTGTGATGAAAGCGGAGTTCCACAGCGTGGACAATAAGGTACAATCTTGAAGCCCTTGTAGAGAAGTCCCTTCTCCCATATCTGCTTCAATGCCCACCACTCTGACTCAATAAAGTTATCATGGTAGGTTACGTATGGGTCATCCATATCAGCCCAGAAACCAACCTTGCCTGAGAATTCCTCCCACATGCCCTTGTATTTCCAGACAGACTCCTTACACTTTTTGATAAACGGATCCAGACCATACGCCTCTATCTGCTCCTTGCCGTCTATACCAAGCTCCTTCTCTATCTCCAGCTCAACAGGAAGTCCATGGGTATCCCAGCCTGCCTTTCTTATAATCTTGTGACCCTTCATTGTCTGATATCTTGGAATCATATCCTTGATAACACGGGTAAGCACATGACCGATATGTGGCTTACCATTTGCTGTTGGAGGACCATCATAGAAGGTATATGTAGGAAGATCCTTCTTCTCTTCTATACTCTTCTCAAATACCTTATTCTCTTTCCAGAATTCCAGTACCTTTTCTTCACGCTCAACGAAGTTAAGCTTTGTAGAGACTTTTTCGTACATATTTATATAATCCTTTCATTATGATTCTTTTTTGTATTGAAACATAGACTTATCCAAATACCAAGTATACATTATTTTAAATACCAATGTCAACACTTACAAAGCACCTGAAATCCGTATGTTCCTGACACGGTTATGCCATTTTATTTGAAAAAATTATATTCTTTTATGCCCTCAATATTTCTTGTTAAGTATTAACAGAATTAATCTTTGAGTTGAACATATATAGATTTTAAAGTATAATTGTGAGTACATGGATATCAAATTAATTTACACAACATAAAGGAGTAAAGTAATGATAAATTTTAGAGTGGGAATCATGGGGGCAGGAAATATTGCCGATACAGTTGCTGATACTTTGAATAAGGTGGATGGCTTGGAACCATATGCTATAGCCTCAAGAGATATGGCAAAAGCATGTGAATTTGGTGATAAGCACAACATTGAAAAACGATATGGTTCCTATGAGGAGCTTGTGGCAGACCCTGATGTGGAGCTTATATATATTGCTACGCCTCATTCTCTTCATGCCGAACAGGCTAAAATGTGCATAAATGCAGGAAAACCTGTTCTGGTTGAAAAAGCATTTTCATATAATGCCAAAACAGCAATAGAAGTATTTAATCTGGCAAAGGAGAAGCATGTATTTTGTTGCGAGGCGATGTGGATACGCTTTATGCCTATTTATCACATAGTTAAGGATGCTATCAACAAGAATCTGATTGGTAATGTTACATCTCTTACCTGTAGTCTTGGATATGATTTACGTGGTAAGGAAAGACTAGTGAAGCCGGAATTAGCCGGTGGTGTACTCCTTGATTTGGGTGTATATCCTCTCCACCTTGCCGCTTTGGTCTTTGGCAAAAATCCGGATGCAATTGCATCCACCTGTGCCCGACTTGAGACAGGCGTAGATGCCGTTGACACAATCCAGTTAAATTATAAGGGTGGACAAAATGCCGCAATAACTATTTCTATGACATATAAATGTGATAATAGCGCCAAGATATATGGTACAACAGGATATATAGAGATTGATAATATTAACAATCCAACATCCGTTAGGATATTCAGAGGAGACAATCAGCTGGCAGCGAATGTTACAGTGCCTGAAAAGCAGATTAATGGCTATGAATATGAGTTTATTACTGCCAGAAATGAAATAATTCT
>JBJENB010000222.1:0-16675 GCA_051879975.1 Wujia sp. | reverse complement strand
CTGGATAGCTCCGGAGATACCAATTGCGAAATAAACCTGTGGACGAACAGTTTTTCCTGTCTGACCTACCTGAAGGTCTCTTGGCATCCAGCCTGAGTCTACAACTGCACGAGAGCATGATACCTGTCCTCCGAGAACCTCTGCAAGCTCCTCAAGAATCTTGAAGTTCTCAGCTGAACCAACACCACGTCCACCGGATACAAGAATCTTTGCATCCATGATATCCTTGATATCAGATACTGCCTTAGCAACCTCAAGGATCTCAACATACTTGTTGTTTGGAGTGAAGCCAGGATTGTAGTTGATAACCTCTGCCTTAGCTCCCTCAACCTTGTCAAGCTTCTGCATAACGCCCGGACGAACTGTTGCCATCTGTGGACGGTTATCTGGACAAGCGATTGTAGCGATTGTATTTCCACCAAATGCAGGACGAGTCATAAGAAGCTGATTGTGCTTCTGCTCCTTTCCAGGAATTGGATTTACAGGGAAATCACCAATCTCAAGTAATGTACAGTCTGCAGTAAGTCCGGTTGCTACTCTTGCTGAAACTGTAGGACCGAGATCACGACCGATAGCTGTTGCACCAACTAACATAATCTCCGGCTTATACTCATTGATAACTGAGGCAAGAGCGTGTGCGTATGGCTCAGTTCTGTAATTCTTTAATTCAGGATCGTCTACAACGATTACCTTATCTGCACCGTAAGCAGCAAGCTCATCTACAAGGCCTGAAACCTCAGAACCGATTAAAACTGCTGTTACCTGTGTGTCTAACTGCTGTGCAAGTCTCTTACCCTCGCCAATAAGCTCGAATGAGATACCGCTTAAAACATTATCTACCTGCTGTGCGAAGACGAATACGCCTTTGTACATTGCTAATTCTTCTGCGTTCATTGCGCCCATTTTATTCACCACTTTCCTTTACTAGATTACATGCTTATCTTTTAACTTTCCTACGATGTATGCTACTGGATCTGCATCCTCCGGAGCCATTTCACCCTGGCCCTTCTTAACCTTATCAGATGCTCTGGCAATCTTTGTAGGAGAACCGTTTAAACCAATGTTAGAATCATCAACATCAACAAGATCTGCTCTACCAAAAGTAGTGATCTCTGCGTTAACAGCATCGAAGATTCCACCCGGTGTCATGTATCTAGGCTCGTTTAACTCTGCAAGTGCAGTGATGAGACATGGCATCTGTGCCTTAACCATATGATAACCATCATCATACATACGCTTTACAATTACGCTATTTCCATCAATCTTAATGTCCTGTGCATAAGAGATAACCGGAAGTCCAAGATGCTCAGCAATCTGTGGTCCAACCTGTGCAGTATCTCCATCTATAGCCTGACGTCCTGTAATTACAAGATCATAATCAAGCTTTCTTAATGCACCTGCAATTGTAGTAGAAGTTGCCCAAGTATCAGCACCACCAAGTACTCTATCTGTTACAAGGATACCCTTGTCAGCGCCCATTGCGATTGCTTCCTGAAGAACATCTGCAGCCTTTGGAAGACCCATTGTAAGTACAGTAACCTCTGCACCGTACTCATCCTTCATTCTAAGTGCAGCCTCAAGACCAGCCTTATCATCCGGGTTCATGATTGTGAGCATTGCTGCTCTATTTAATGTACCATCCGGGTTGAACTGAACTCCACCCTTAGTATCAGGTACCTGCTTAATACAAACTACTATCTTCACCTTAAGTACCTCCTTATTTCAAGATGTTTGCAGAGATAACCATACGCTGTACTTCTGAAGTACCCTCGTAAATCTCAGTTATCTTAGCATCTCTCATCATACGCTCTACATCGTACTCCTTAATGTAGCCGTAACCACCATGTAACTGAACACACTTAGTTGTTACTTCCATTGCCACCTCTGCAGCATAAAGCTTAGCCATAGCGGCTTCTACTGAATAAGAAACCTTAGCACCTGCCTGGTACTCATCTTTCTTTCTGGCAGCCTTATATACAAGTAACTTAGCAGCTTCTACCTTAGTAGCAAGATCAGCTAATACAAACTGAGTATTCTGGAACTGAGCAATTGTTCTGCCAAACTGCTTTCTTTCCTTTACATAATCGATTGTAGTCTCAAGTGCACCCTCTGCAATACCAAGAGCCTGAGCAGCGATACCAATACGTCCACCATCAAGTGTGTGCATTGCTATTCCAAATCCCTTACCCTTCTGTCCAAGGAGTGCATCTGCAGGGATACGGCAATCTGTGAAGATTAACTCATAAGTTGATGATGCACAGATACCCATCTTGTTTTCCTTAGTACCAAATGTAAATCCAGGAGTTCCCTTCTCAACGATAAATGCAGAAATCTCCTTCATCTTCTTGCCACGCTTCTCAACAACACCTGTTACAGCGATAACAATATATACATCAGCTTCCTTACCATTTGTAATGAAGCACTTTGAACCATTCAATACCCACTCATTAGTTGCTTCGTCAAATACAGCCTTAGTCTGCTGACCTTGCGCATCAGTACCTGCACCCGGCTCTGTAAGACCGAATGCACCAAGCTTCTTACCTGAAGCTAAATCAGGAACATACTTTGTCTTCTGCTCCGGTGTACCATATGTCACGATTGGATCAATACAGAGTGATGTATGAGCTGATACAATAACACCTGTTGTACCGCAAACCTTTGAAAGCTCTTCAACACACATAGCATATGTGAGAATGTCACAGCCCTGTCCACCTAATTCCTTTGGAACCGGAATTCCTAAGAAACCATACTTAGCCATCTTCTCAACTGTCTCGCGAGGGAATCTATGCTCCTCATCAATTTCCTGAGCAAGAGGCTTTACTTCATTCTGCGCAAAATCTCTAAATAATGTCTGCGCCATTTCATACTTCTTGTCTAAAGTGAAATCCATTTTGTTTATTCCTCCTAATTATTTGTGTAACGTTCTGATTAAAGAGCGTCTACTGGGGTCTTTGTACGATCAGCATTGTAAACATAGAAGCCCCTACCGCTCTTACAACCAAGGTTTCCACCACGAACCATCTTACGAATAAGTGGACATGCACGATACTTACTGTCTCCTGTCTCCTTGTAAAGTACATCCATAATAGCAAGGCAGATATCAAGACCTACGAAATCACCTAACTCAAGTGGTCCCATCGGATGATTTGCACCAAGCTTCATTGCTGAATCAATACCTGCGATATCAGAAACACCTTCCATCTTGATGAAAGCAGCCTCGTTAATCATTGGAATAAGGATACGGTTTACTACGAAACCTGCAGCCTCATTGACCTGTACCGGAGTCTTACCGATTTCCTCAGAAATCTTAATAATTGCATCAACTGTCTCCTGTGGAGTATTAACACCTGCAATAACCTCAACAAGCTTCATTCTATCTGCCGGATTAAAGAAATGCATACCAATCATTGGACGGGTAAGTCCATTTCCAATCTCAGTAATTGAAAGTGAAGATGTGTTTGAAGCAAAGATACACTCAGGCTTAGCAATCTTGTCAAGCTCAGAGAATGTAGTCTTCTTTACTCCCATATCCTCGAAAGCAGCCTCTACTATTAAATCACAGTCAGCACAGAGGTCTTCCTTAAGGCCTGGTGTAATACTGTTAAGTATTCCGTCTACCTGCTCCTGTGTCATCTTTCCTTTTTCTACAAGCTTTGCATAGCCCTTAGCGATTTTATCCTTACCGCCCTCAGCCCACTCCTGCTTAATATCACAGAGTGCTACTGTGTAACCGTCAACCTGAGCAAATGCCTTAGCAATACCTTGACCCATGGTACCTGCACCAATAACGCCAACCTTCATTCTTATATCCTCCTAAAAATATATTTAACCGGATTACAAGACAAATTCATATACGTTTCGTTTGTCCTGCTGTCCTATATCACACCTTTAGGATGGTCGATATGACCATCCTAAAAGCATAAATATCATATGAATTATTTATTCTGGAAAGGCACAACCTTAAGCTTCTTTTCCTTATCCTTCTCTAAGAAATTACCCATGCCTGCCTTCTGATCCTCAGTCTCAAAGCAGTTTCCGAATAACTTCTCCTCGATAACGATAGCCTGATCCATATCTACCTGCATACCGTCATTGATTGCCTTCTTACAGTTGCGAACGGCAATCGGAGCATTTGCAGCAATTCCTGCTGCCATCTTCTTAGCTGCAGCAAGCAGATTAGCCTGTGCACTAACCTCATTACCTGCTTCATCTGTTGATGCCGAATAAACCGCATTAACAAGACCTATTCTATATGCCTCATCAGCCTTGATATTTCTTGCAGTATAAATCATCTGCTTAGCCATACCCTCTCCTACAAGACGGGCAAGTCTCTGAGTACCACCAAATCCAGGTGTGATTCCGAGACCAACCTCCGGCTGACCAAATACTGCATTATCAGAGCAAAGTCTGATATCACAACTCATAGAAATTTCACATCCACCACCAAGGGCAAATCCATTGACTGCTGCAATAACCGGGATTGGGAAGGTCTCAATCATTCTAAATACATCGTTACCCTTCTTGCCAAATGCCTCGCCCTCAGCCTTAGTGAGTGTTGACATTTCTCCGATATCTGCTCCTGCAACAAATGACTTCTCTCCTGCTCCTGTAAGAACAAGTGCTCTTGTTGTTGCCAGATCAACAGCCTTAAATGTTGCTTCCAGCTCTTCAAGAACCTGGCTGTTAAGTGCGTTTAATGCCTTTGGTCTGTTGATGGTAATGATTCCTACGAATCCTTCCTGCTCATATGTTATAAATTCCATCTGAATCTCCTTATTATCCGTTTGACAGATTACTCTGCGAAACGACTGTAATAATCATATTTTAATTTGTGCGATAATACTTAGTCTCTCTCAACGATAGTTGCACAACCCATACCACCACCGATACAGAGTGTTGCAAGACCCTTCTTTGCATCCTTTGCTTCCATCTCGTGAAGTAATGTAACAAGAATTCTACAACCTGATGCTCCAACAGGATGTCCAAGTGCAATAGCACCACCATTTGGATTGAGCTGCTTGTCAACATCAATGCCGAGGTCTCTGCCAACTGCGATAGACTGTGCTGCGAATGCCTCATTTGCCTCGATAATATCGAAATCCTCAATCTTCATACCGGCCTTAGCCATTACCTTCTGAGTTGCAGGAACAGGACCGATACCCATTACCTCAGGTCTGCAGCCTGCAAGACCACCTGCTACCCATGTAGCCATTGGCTTAACACCAAGCTCCTTAGCCTTCTCCTCAGACATAACAACAATTGCAGCTGCACCATCATTGATACCTGAAGCATTACCTGCTGTTACGAAACCATCCTTATTAATTGGACGAAGCTTAGCAAGACCCTCCATAGTAGATCCGGCTCTTGGTCCCTCATCCTTCTTGAACTCGATTTCACCCTTCTTCGTCTTGATAACAACAGGAACTATTTCCTTGTCAAATGCACCATTTGCCTGAGCCGCCTCAGCCTTCTGCTGGCTCTTTAATGCAAATTCATCAAGCTCCTCACGAGTGATTCCCCACTCCTCACAGATATTGTCTGCTGTCTTAATCATGTGGTAATCATTGAATGCATCCCAAAGAGCGTCATTTACCATACAGTCCTTTATAACTGCATTGTTCATACGATATCCAAAACGAGCCTTATCAAGAGCATAAGGAGCCATTGACATGTTCTCCATACCACCGGCAACAACCACATCTGCCTCACCGGCCAAAATCATCTGAGCTGCCTGATTTACACAGTTGAGGCCTGAGCCACAAACTACGTTCATAGTAACAGCCGGAACCTCGTTTGGAAGTCCTGCCTTAATAGATGCCTGACGAGCAACGTTCTGACCTAATCCAGCCTGAATAACACAGCCCATATATACCTGATCAACTGCTTCAGGAGCAACTCCTGCTCTGTTTAAAGCCTCTTTAATTACGATTGCACCAAGCTCAGCTGCCGGTGTAGTGCTTAATGTACCACCCATAGTACCGATTGCTGTACGACAAGCGCCTGCTAAAACTATTTTCTTTGACATTAGATAATTCCTCCATTATATTTTTTTGTGTCAATTGTAAACCCACATCGACACTCTTATCTAAATATTATCATATTTAACCCTTCTTTTCAACAGAATATAGGGTTATTTTTGTTTCTTTTTATGAACATTCCGAATGGTTTTCTTTCCATGCTCATGTTCCGTGTTTTTCTTTTTGCCCGTATTACTCTTAGCCTTACCCGACTGTTTTTTTATATCCTGAACATTCGAGCCATAATTTCTCGGACGAATAAGACATTTTTTATCATAGCCGATAAGGTCCGTCCTTCCTGCCTTTGTCAGTGCTTCATATACCAAATCATAATTCTTTGGATTTCTGTATTGTATAAGTGCTCTCTGCATCGCCTTCTCATGAGGAGATGTAGGCACATATACCTTCTCCATGTTTCTTGGGTCAACCCCAGTGTAATACATACATGTTGATATGGTTGAAGGGGTTGGATAAAAATCCTGCACCTGCTCCGGCATATAACCCAAATCCCTCAGATATTCTGCAAGTTCTATGGCATCCTTTAGGGTTGAGCCGGGATGGGATGACATAAGATACGGAACCATATATTGCTTAAGTCCAAGTTTTTCATTTATCCTCTTATATTTATCACAAAATGCCCTGAACACAGAGTTTTCAGGTTTTCCCATCTTAGCTAATACATTGTCCGATACATGTTCTGGTGCCACCTTAAGCTGCCCACTCACATGATACCTGCACAGCTCATAGAAAAACGCGTCGTTCTCATCTGCCATGAGATAGTCAAATCTTATACCTGACCTGATAAACACCTTCTTAACATTTGGCAGAGCTCTCAGTTTTCTTAGCAGCTCCAAATAATCCGAATGATCTGCAATCAGGTTTTTACATGGCTTTGGGAAAAGGCACTGTTTGTTAGTGCATACGCCATATGTCTCCTGCTTCTTACAAGCCTTCTGTCTGAAATTGGCAGTAGGGCCGCCCACATCGTGTATATAGCCCTTGAAATCAGGCTCCCATATCATTTTCTCTGCTTCCTGAATAATTGACTTATGACTTCTGGTCTGAAGTGTTCTTCCCTGATGGAAGGTCAGAGCACAAAAGCTACAGCCACCAAAACATCCCCGGTTGCTAATCAGACTGAATTTTACCTCTGCAATAGCAGGTATTCCACCAGCCGCCTCATAGCTCGGATGATAATTTCTTACATAATCAAGTGAATAGACTCTATCCATTTCACTCTCCGAAAGAGGGGCCGCCGGTTTATTTTGAACAATATATAAGTGATCGTTATATTTTTCAACTAATGTTTTAGCAGTAAAATGGTCTGTATTGTCATACTGTATCTTAAAGCTTCTGGCATAATTTAATTTGTCCGAAACAAGCTCATCATAGCAGGGAAGCTCGATATAATCGTACAGTCCGCTGCAATCCTTTGTCTTATACACCGTTCCGTCTACATATCCTATATCCTTAACTGATATACCATTATCCAGTGCCTCTGCCAGTTCAACTATCGCCGTCTCTCCCATTCCATAAATCAATATATCTGCCTGAGAATCAACGAGTATTGAATGCTTTAGCTTATTTGACCAATAATCGTAATGAGCAAGCCTCCTTAAGCTTGCTTCAATTCCACCAATAATAATAGGCACATCCTTGTATTTTCTTCTAATAAGATTACAGTAAACTATAGTTGCATAATCAGGTCTTTTGCCCATTTCTCCACCCGGAGTGTACGAATCCGTGCTTCTTTTTTTCTTAGATACCGAATAATGATTTACCATTGAATCCATGTTTCCTGCACACACCAAAAAGCCTAACCTTGGTCTCCCGTAGATATCTATACTATCTGCGTTTCGCCAGTCAGGCTGTGAAATAATTGCAACCTTATATCCGTACAATTCCAATATTCTACTGATTATAGCCGGTCCGAAGGACGGATGGTCCACATATGCATCTCCAATTACATATACAAAATCCGCCTGTTGCCAGCCTCTTTCTTCCATCTCAGCTCTGTTTAACGGAAGAAATCTTTTATCATATTCATAGTTAAATTTAGTCATAGCTATCTTTTTATGTCCTATATTCTTTTTTTGGTTTTTGAACCAAAGCTTCTGATTTATTTTTCAGGTATTATTCTGCTGAATCCGTTCTGATATACTTTCTTCCTGTACCTGCACCCCTTGCCACTACAAGCTCAGGCTTGTCAGCAATAATCGCTTTTACTCCACATTTTTCATAAATCAATTCACAAAGTCCATGTATTTTACTGCTTCCACCGGTTAATATAATACCATGCTCAGAAATATCTGAGATAAGCTCCGGGGGAATCTGCTCAAGTGCATTCTTTATTGCATATATAATCTCGTCTGTTACCTCACTCAATGCTTCTATGATTTCAGATGATTTAATCGCCTTCTTCACCGGAAGTCCACGTGCCAAATCTTTTCCCTTTGCATAACCAATGGCATCCTGCTTCCTTGGGTAAACCGAACCTATCTCCAGCTTCAATTCTTCTGCAGATAAATTTCCCAAAAGGATGCTGTGTTTTCTTCTGATATACTTAATAATTGCCTCGTCAAAATCATCTCCGGCTACCTTAAGTGATTTACTATAGGTTATACCTCCTTTAGAAGTAACCGCTATATCAGTTGTTCCTCCACCGATATCTACTATCATATACCCATAAGGAGTATCAATATCTATTCCTGCTCCAACCGCTGCAGCAAAGGGTTCCTCTAAGATATAAACATTCTTGGCACCTGTTCTGTAAACCGCATCCAATACTGCTCTCTTTTCCACCTCAGTTATACCACTGGGAATACAAACACATATACTTGGTCTTCCCCAGATTTTTCTCTTTTCAATAGCATTTCTAACATATGCTTTAATCATACGCTCGGTTATTGTGTAGTCCGAAATAACCCCATGTCTTATAGGCTTGACAACTTCAATTTCCTCAGGAGTTTTACCCATCATTTTTTTTGCCTTACTGCCAACTGCAATTATTTTCTTACTTCTGGCCTCATAGGCAACTACTGATGGCTGATTAACAACTATTCCCTTATCTTTTATATACACAACTGTGTTCGAGGTTCCGAGATCGATTCCAATATCTATATTAACCACTTAATTTTACTCCTTTTCACATTCGTATTGTGATATTCGTTCGTACACATAGCAAAGCATTTCTCCTAATCGAGTAGACTGACTCCTACTACGATTCGTATACCAAAAAAGGTGCTGACGCTATAGTAAATTATAAGCATCAACACCTCTTTTTTCAATGATTATTTGAAGTCTTCAGCTAGCAAATATTTCTTGCCTGCCTTGCCCTTTAATTTTTCTCTTTCCTCACATTTAAGCATTGCATCGTCCACAGTCTTGAGCAATCTGTCAATATTACCCGACTCCATGGCCATAAGAAGGTTTCTTATTGTTCCATCAAAGCTATCCTCTGTTGTATAACCTCTCTGTGATACATAAGCCCTTGCAACAGCAAGCATATCAGAATTGCCAAGACCTGACATCTTCACCTGATTGGTAAATGCCTTCTTAGCATCCGGCATTGAATCAAACATTCTTCCAATAGAACCTTCCTCACCTGTAAGAACAACTACAACATCATTCTTATCTGCAGAGGTCAAATCAATAAGTTCTTTCATTCTGTCCTGACTAATTAAGCCGGCATTCTCAACTACCATACAACCGCCCTTAAGCTTAACCATAGCATCCGCAAGCTTGACCTTATTAAGGGCAGCAGCCTTAATCTTAGCAATTGTCTTAGCCTTGCATACTCCCATATCATAGAAGCTTCTGGCAAAATCCTCACCTACTACAGTAAGTCCAAAGCCATGCTCTCCAAGGAAGACAATATTTCTGCCTGAACCTGACTGTTTCGAAGCTACATTGAATACGTCAACTATCTCCTTGGAAACTGACTCAATTTTTGTATACTTTTCTATATAGTAGGCAGCTAAAGGAAGCTTTCCTTCCTCGGTAGGCTTCGTGAGATCAAGCTTGATTGTATCTGCATCAGATACCGCCTTAAGCGCTTCTTCCTCAGCCTTTTTAGCCTCTTCAAGAATCTTTCTTGCTTCTTCAGCCTTTTTCTTAGCTTCTTCCTCAGCCTTCTTTGCAGCCTCAGCGGTCTTACGTCTGGTTTCTTCCTCAGCAGCCTTCTTCTTAGCCTCTTCCTCAGCTTTCTTTGCAGCAATCTCGGCGGCCTTCTTGGCTTCTTCCTCAGCCTTCTTCTTGGCTTCTTCCTCAGCCACCTTCTTCTTTGTCTCTTCCTCAGCTTTCTTCTTAGCCTCCGCAGCAGCCTTCTTGGCTTCCTCTTCAGCTTTCTTTCTATTCTCTTCGGCTCTCTTTAATGCCTCTTTCTCAGCCTTTTTAGCCTCTTCAAGAATTCTCATAGCCTCTTCAGCCTTCTTACGAGCTTCCTCTGCAGCTTTCTTAGCCTCTTCTTCAGCCTTCTTGTGAGCTTCCTCTTCAGCCTTCTTCTTAGCCTCTTCCTCGGCCTTCTTCTTAGCCTCTTCCTCGGCAACCTTACGTTTCGCTTCCTCTTCAGCCTTCTTCTTAGCCTCTTCCTCAGCCTTACGCTTTGCCTCCTCTTCAGCCTTCTTCTTAGCCTCTTCCTCGGCCTTTTTGACCTCCTCTTCAGCCTTTCTTCTATTCTCCTCGGCATGCTTTGCTGCCTCTTCTTCCGCCTTCCTAGCTTCCTCTAAGAGCTTTGCAGCTTCCTCTGCCTTCTTACGAGCTTCCTCTGCCTTCTTAAGAGCCTCTTCCTTAGCTTTAGCTCTTGCTGCCTCCTCAGCCTTTCTACGAGCCTCCTCAGCTGCCTTCTTACGCTCCTCTTCAAGAGCCTTCTTACGAGCTTCCTCAGCTATCCTACGAGCCTCGGCCTCCTCTGCCTTCTTTCTTGCAACAGCTTCCGCACGGCTTTTAGCCTCGGCTTCGGCGATTCTTCTGGCCTGCTCCTCAGCTCTTCTTTCTGCCTCTCTCATTCTCTGCTTCTGAGCCTCAGCTTTCTTTCGAGCCTCCTCTAATTCAGCAGCCTTTTTCGCAGCTTCCTGTTCTGCGCGCTTCTTTCTCTCTTCCTCAAGAGCCTTCTTACGAGCCTCCTCAATGGAAGCTTTCTTCTTAGCCTCTTCCTCAGCCTTTCTCGCAGCCTCTTCCTCAGCCTTCTTTGAAGCAGCATTCATCTTAACACTATCCGTCTTTTCTTCTGACTCAGTCTTTCCGTCGCTATATCCGGCAAGCTTTGATATCTCTGCTCCTAACGCATCATCGTCATCATCACCAAAATCGTACATACTTTTAACATCATTGGTAGGTACTGTACGATTTGGAACGATGCTGATAATATCATCTCCATCAATCTGCTTTTCTTTAGAATTTGCAGTTTCCTGCCATTGAACGCCCTCTGAAATTACAGTTGTATCTCCATCACTTCCAAAGGAAACAGTGTCATCGGAAACTGAATCGTCAGATATTACCGTAACACTTTCATTTCCTCCTTCAAGCTTTGTAGGTCTGAGCTTTGCCTTTTCATCAATGACAGGCTTCGGCTTTTCAACTGTTTTGTTTGAAGAATTATCAACCGGCTTTTCTTCAGTCTTAGCTTCAGCAGATTTAAATTTTATCTCAACCTTAGGTTTATTCTCATTTTTGACATCCTGGCTTTCATCCTTAGAAGAACGACCCAAATCCAATCCAAGTCCCCCACCGGAAGAAGCACCCAATCCTAATGACGGACCCTCTGTTCCTCCTGCAAGACCACCCTTAACTGAATGGTCATTTAAAGACTTTCCGGACATATCCTTCTGAATACCCACACTCATTCCAAGGCTTTCCTGCTTGTCATCTGATATTGGTTTTTTCTCTGCCTCAGACTTCTGCTCCTCTGCAACAGGCTTTTTCTCCTCTGCAACAGGAGCTTCTTCAACCTTTGTATCAGCCCCATTTTCACCAATATTTTCTTCCTCAGGAATTCCCATCATTGCAGCACGCTTACGACGCTTTTTTTCCTCAATCTCAGCTAATTCCTCAGAAGATAAAGTCTTGTACTTATGCTTAGAAGAATCCGAACCAGATGTTGATTGCGCACCCTTACCAGTCATCTGCATAGCTTCCTGCTCTTTTTTCAGTTTCGCAGCCTTTGCAGCTTTTTCTTTTTCAACCTGTGCTCTTACCGCCGCAATCAACGCTTCTCTTTGATCTATAGCCACTGCTTTTGCCTCCTTTCAGTAACACCCTCAAAAAAAACTATCTATATTCTTTCAGTTTCTTTAAGATATTTTTTTTGGATGAATCAATTTTTAATGATTCAAATAACTCTTTTCTAGAAACAGTTTCCTTCTTTGGTTCAAAATTTGAAACAGGTGTAGATGACACACTGCCCAAATCAATCCCAAGAGAAGCAAGCAATGCTTCTGCCTCACGTTGCATCTGTTCCTCCCTCAATAAATTTTCATTCATTTTATCTTGCGCCTTTGTCATAACCTCACTGAAGTTATTCTTAACCTCAGTTACATTCCTGTTATGATTAGGGAAAAGAGACGACTTAAATACCGGAAAATCTAAATTACCGGTTAATTTATACCTATCATCCTCCGGAATCTCAATATCTTTATCTTTCCTAAATGTAGGTTCAGTCATAGTTTCCGGCTCTGACTCGTACTCTGCTTCTGCCTCCGGCTCTGATTCCGGCTCTGTTTCATATTCTGATTCAAACTCTGACTCTGATTCCGGCTCTGACTTGTATTCTGCTTCTGCCTCCGGTTCTGATTCCGGCTCTGACTTGTATTCTGTTTCTGCCTCCGGTTCTGATTCCGGCTCTGACTCGTATTCTGTTTCTGCCTCCGGTTCTGATTCCGGCTCTGACTCGTATTCTGCTTCTGCCTCCGGCTCTGATTCCGGCTCTGACTCGTATTCTGCTTCTGCCTCCGGCTCTGATTCCGGCTCTGACTCGTATTCTGCTTCTGCCTCGTACTTTGGTTCCGATACTGAGTCTTCTGTTACATAATCATATTCCTTCTCAAATTCTACCTCTATTTCATCTTCATCTGAATCGGTCTCTAAATCATACTCAGATTCAAGCTCCACTCCAGTATCCAATCCAGCCGCTTCTTCAGATTCCGATTCTGATTCTATTTCAGATTCCAAATCTGCTTCCCATTTCTCTTCTATATCAGATTCAACTTCATCTTCCTGTTTTAACGTTTCATCCTCTTCCAGCTCTGCCTCAATTTTGGAAAAAAATTCATCTTCCTTAAAATTAAATTCATCTTCTACATCATTACTTAAAATCTCTTCATCAGTATGAGAATTCATCTCACCAAACTCATCCTCAGGATAAGTAGTGAAATCGTCAACCTCTGATTCAAAATCCGACTCTTCCTCAGACAGACCTGCTTCCTCAAAAATCATATCCATTTTGGTTTTCAGCTTAGCTCCCGATTCATTCTTGTCCTTTTTAAGTGCACTAATACTATCAAAAGGATTACTAAAATCAGTATCATCCTTCAAACCATCAATAGAATCTGATTCTGCAGTAAAATCATCACCAAATTCTACTGATATCTTTGCCTTTCCACCATGTGTATGCTGATTTAAATGTATTTCACGCATATCTAAATCCTCATCTGACTCTTCAACAGTCTCTGCCTCAGACTGTTCATCCTGTTCATCACTATATTCTTCCGTTTCATCATATGACGACACATCATCTTGATCATCAAGCTTCTGGCTGTCATCAACTTCCTTGTCATCTGTATCCTGGTCATCCACAATATCTTTATTGTCATCTACTTTCGGGTCATTATTACTGACATCAGATTCCTCTTCAAGCTTCCTGTTCCTGGAAAATAATTTTTTGAAAAAATGTTTCTCCGACCCATTACCACTATTGTCATCTCCGATATTATCCTCTACTATATCTTCTTCGGTTGAAGCTTCTTGTGTTTCCTGTTCCTTTGCTTCTTTTTCCTGAAGCTCTTTTTTTCTCAATTTTTCCTGTTCTTTAATATATTTTTTAAGCTTACGCTTACTTCCGATTTCAACCTCGTCATTATCATCCACCATTATAGTGATTTCCGCTTCTCTGGGATGAATTCTGAAATCATCTGCAGCAAGCAGCTGAGCCTCTTCTATCCTAATATCCTCCTGCTCGGGATCGTCATCGGCATTCACCTGTTCATTAAAGATAAACAAATAATCCTCAACGCTTGACTTACCTTCAATAATTGATTGCAGCTTATCTGTATTGGTATCACTCTTATAGGTAGCCCTATATTCTTCATATAGAATCTTTGCTTCCTTTTCCTTGCCATCAGCCAATTGAAGAAGAATAACCTCATAAGTCCAATCATAATCCATGGTGTTAGAATATGTATAATAAATAAAATCCTTAAGTACACTCAAGCTTTCATGTTCAGCTTTAGCCATTATATACATAACCTGCTTCGTATCTATGCTATTCACATCAGCATCGTACATATATATATCATAATATGTCTTGGCTAAATCCATATACCCCATTTTAAGATAGAGGAAGATAATAGAATATATTACTCTTTTCGCCTCCGGGGCAATCCTATGAGCCATCAGCAAAGTCCGTCTCGCATCAACATATCTACCAACCTCAGTGTAAATCACACCACATAATCTCAAAAACTGAGGATTCAAGGATTTTGATAGGTCCTGGCTGTCGAGAATATCGACAGCCAGACTATACTCTCTTGACTCTGCTAACTCTTTTATTTTATTGACACTTGTCATACTAAGCCCAGAAGCCATACTATTCACCCCAAATATTTATCTCTCCACGAGCCTTATATCATATTCATTCCCCGTGTAAAAGCATAAAAACCACTCCTTCTAGTTTAACACACGGACTTAGCTTTTACAACATTAATGTCCCTCAAAAATTTTCTCAACCTTCTCAATTACAGTATCCTTCATGTTACCTCTTGTCTTCTCGTACTGTAGTCCTGATTCCATAACTTCAAGAAGCTCCATTCTGTATTCGCTATCAATATCCTTGATATATTCCATAAGAACATCCTTGATTTCAATTACATACTCCTTAGTCTGCATCTTTGCAATCATTTCATCCGGATTAAACTTAGAGGTACTCTTCATGCTTTCCTGCTTACGTCCACAAATCATACACTCTTCGGCACCTGCTTCATTAACATAACCACAGTTACAGGTCCAAATCATTCCGTCTGTTACATACTTTTCAACCGCATCGATACCTCTCTTTTCCTTGAGAGCTGCCAGTCTGTGAAGTGGCATTGACACATTAATAGGAAGGTCATTACATGCATAAACTCCTCTGCTTGTAACGTATTTTGAAATTATCACCTTGGAATCCTTGATGAGCAAAATATCCTTTACAGGGAGCTTGCATTCAATAGCATTTGACTCAATCAAGGTTACATTTCCCTTTTCAAATACAAAATCTATGTTTTTAAGTACAAGTTTTTCCTCGTAATGATTTGTAAGCTCAACATCTGCACGAATAGCCTTAATATCATCCTTATTATAATTAAAGAACTGCGCAGATACTGTAACCTCCTTGTTTACCCCGTTAAGAATAATTTTAACAGGTCTTGGAACTAATCTGTTGTAATAGTTTGATACATACAATTCCTTAGTGATTGACCTGTCGTCAATAATCTTCTTCTCAAGCTTGACAGCAGTTCCCGATGCAATTGCACCAACTGCGTTATTGGCAAACTCAGCACAGCTAAGTTGAAGACCAATAATTGCATCAGCTCCTTTCTTATCCGCCAGCTTCTTGAGCTTCTCCATAACAAGCTCATTTGCCTGTTCCATCTTACCTGTAAGCTTCTCGCTTTCAGAATCTGACATTTCTGTCACACCTGCTGCAAGCCCCTTGAAAATGTTGGAAGCCAGCGCAGTCTGCCCGGAAATAAAGCCAAGATATTCTACAATATCATATCCCTCAAAGCTATAACCGGAAGTCATCATTACATCGTTCATTATGTACCCTCCCTTTATTTTAACAATATGCACAAATTATAGCACATTTTTTATACATTTTAAAGTCTATTTATCATCCTTTATAAATTTATTGCCAGCCAGATTTTTATCCCCTTAAAAATCTAGCGGATTTTTATTCTCATATTTTAAATAGTAAAACTCTAAGCTAAAATATGTGTGTTCTTCACTGTCTGCAACCAAGGTCCAGTTATCCATTTTATCCAAATTAGGAAAATAAGTGTCCGCCTCATAATTATAATCTATTTTTGTTACATGGGCATATTTGCAATACGGCAAGAGCATTTTATATATTTCTCCGCCACCGATTACAAATACTTGTCTGTCCTTATAATCTTTCAGTATTTCAAACAGCTCTTCCTTAGAATGTGCTATGATTCCACCCTTAACCTCATAATCCCTGTTTGTGGACAATATGATATTATCCCTGCCTGTAAGTGGTAACCCGTTTGGAAAACCGGCAAGCGTTTTTCTTCCTAAAACAACCACATTATTCATTGTTATTTTTCTAAAAAATTTATGGTCCTCCGGAATGGAAACCAACAAATTCCCCTTATTTCCTATTGCCCAATTATTATCTACTGCTACTATTAAATCCATTGTTTCTCCTCGTTATTTTATATTGCTAT
>JBJENB010000221.1:0-4048 GCA_051879975.1 Wujia sp. | reverse complement strand
TTATCTTGCAGCATTCTTTATGGATGACTATATTGGAGGACGTTTCTCATCTACTTCAGCAGTAGGTGGAGCAGTTCTTTCCCTTGCATTTGGTCCGGACGTGTTTGCACGCTTCTTAAACGGTGCTGCAGCAGAGGATGAGACTGCTAAAAATACAGATATTCTTAAGAACCCGGCAATGTTAGATGCATTGATTGGTGTATATGAGAGAAATGTTCTTGGATATCCGGCAACAGCTGTATTGCCATATTCACAGGCATTAAATCGTTTCCCTGCACACCTTCAGCAGCTTGATATGGAGTCGAATGGTAAGTCGGTTAACCGTTTTGGCGAGCCGGTAAATTATTCAACAGGACCTGTAATCTTTGGTGAGCCTGGTACAAACGGACAGCATTCCTTCTACCAGCTATTACATCAGGGAACAGATATTATTCCATTACAATTCATTGCATTTAAGAACAGCCAGATTGGTACAGATGTTGATATTCAGGGAAGCACCAGTCAGCAGAAGCTTTGTGCTAACGTTGCTGCTCAGATAGTTGCATTTGCATGTGGTAAGGATGATGCAGATAACAATAAGAGCTTCAAGGGTGGACGCCCATCAAGCATAATTATTGGTGAGACTCTTGATCCGGAAACCTTAGGCGCACTTCTTGCTCACTTCGAGAATAAGGTAATGTTCCAGGGCTTCCTGTGGAATATAAACAGCTTCGACCAGGAGGGTGTACAGCTTGGTAAGGTACTTGCCAAGAAGGTGCTTGCCCACGAGACAGACGGAGCATTAAAGGTGTTCAGTGATATTTTCAATATTTAGTTTTTACGAATAATTTGTACAGGCTGCCGCTTTATCGGCAGCCTATTTTTATTTGTTTTATGTATTTCAGCCCTTGTACAGCATAAGCATTTCTTTTCTGTTTGCACAGCCGGTCTTTTTAAGTATATTTCTTATATGAAATTTTACTGTATTTTCAGAAATACACAGATTTGCGGATATCTCTGAATTGGACAAACCGGAAATGACAAGCTTAAGAACATCAGTCTCACGAGTTGAAATATCATACGTTTTAATAAAGCTAAACAGCTTATCGTCTTCATTTTCATCTTTGTCATCTACAGTAGCAGTATTTATATATAATTCATTGTAGAGCATGAAGAATAATCCGGCCGCTATAGCAAACATGACAGCAGTAATAATTACAAGCGCAATTTTGTTTGTAGCCAGGCTTATTCCAATAAAGCTGCTGACTGCATCACCGATTCTTCCAAAACAAAGACCGAAAGCCGCCAGCCAAAGTAGCTCTTTATCTGATGTAGCAATATCAGAAAAGATAACAATTCTGTAAACATTAAGGAAGCCAAATAAAATATAACCTAATATCCAAAAGATAATGCTTGAACCAACCTCGTCGGATAAAGCAAGCATAATAAATGGACAAATAAGTGCAGTCACAGAAAGAAAGGCACCATAAGTTCTTTTCCTGTCACAGATAATTCCTGCAAGAATAAGTCCCACGGCATAAAATGCTCTTGAAAACTCAAGATTGATACCTAAAGATAAGTCGGCTGTAGGAAAATAAAAGCCTATTCCTCTTGCTGCTGTGAGTATGAGAATAGTTGCTATCGCAATAGCTATTGTTGAAGGTTGAAGGGCCTGCTTGGTTGCCTGATTGATGTTTTTGTTATCCTGACCGGTAGTAGCAGCCTTACTATACTGTATTAGGAATATTGTAAATACAACAAGGACAGCATATATTATTAGCACATAATTCGTGGTTAAAAAATTGCCTGTACCTATCTTGGAGATGAGCCAGGAAGCGATGCTCGCTACACCATATCCAAGTCCAAAGGAAAGAGCCCGCATATTCCATTCAAGCTTGGTTGCAAGCATAAACAAATAGTATGCGGCAACAGCTCCATGCAGGAAATTCATTATATAACCAAATATTAGTGCACTTACTAAGCTTTTTGATGTAAATGATAAGGCTATGAAAATAGCATCTAAAATAATAACCATTGTGAAATGCTTTTTGCTATTTGCATTTTCGTTGTTTTTCTTGACAAGAAGACTCACTGTAAGTATTCCGATTGCCTGAAAAATGTATCCAACAACCTCTGATAGCAGGTCAGCCTTGTCGGGTGTTGTGTATTCTAATAATCTATATAGCCAGGAAAGATAACCACAGGATGTCCACAAAAAACATAGAGCAATTATCGAGCTGCAATATAGGAAAAATCTTTTATCTGTTTTCATTTGTTTTCCTCGTTTCAAAATATCTTGGGTAATTGATATTATAATTTGTTTTTCTTTGTTCTTCAACAAAAATTACAATATTTAACGTAGTATAGCCATACCTACCCTAAAACTATCCTACAAAATAATGCGATATGGATGTATAATTCCATCAATTGAGGACTGTTTACATATGGTCTTAATGTATTTCGTAATATACATAAATAGGGAGGTATTCTATGAAGAAGAAAATGAAAAAATCGAGACTCTCTTTGTGTCTCGTGCTTATGCTCTTAATTGTCATGCTTATGCCGGTAACGGCTATGGCGGCACAAGCTTCAACAAGAGAAGAATTTGATGCTTTTGGACCGGGTGATAATCAATTTATGATTCATACTAAGGTTTCCACGACAGATGGTGAGGATGATGGATATATTACCATTCCGCCTCCGGCTGGCGGTGCAGATAAGTTTATGACTTATATGAATGAGAGAAAAACTTTATATGAAAAGACGACTGCACCAATTGGATATGAGATGCGTATAACGATCTACCCGAATCCCGGCAAAAAGATTGCAAGTTGTAGTGTTGATAATGGTTCTGGTACCCCGATTCCGCTTAATTTAGATGCGATAGATGCGAATGGTACATTCACTTATATAGTCACCAGCATAACGGCAGCTGAGACAGATAAAAATAAGATATCAATTGATGTAATATTTGTGGATGCCGAAGCACCCGGTGTACCAACTAACATAAGATGGGATGGAAAAACCGTGAAATGGGATGCACCTGCTTCCGAAGCAGATTGTTATATTATTAGAGCGGGTTATGGAACCTATTTTGATGGAGAGTGGAAAACTCTTTATTTTGTAAGCCAAGAAGAGATGACGGTTACACAACCCGAATATGATATGTCTGGATACTTTATTTTGGACGATAACACTAAATGTTTGGCGGTTTTATACATTACTTCTGTTAAAAACGGAGTTCGCTCAGAAATGGTTCATTCGGAACCTTATGCACCACATAGTGTGCCGAATGGATATACCTATAATGAAAATTATCATAGTAAAGAATGCGAAAATGGTGGGATTTCTCTTTTAGTAGAAGAACATGATTTTGGTGATGATAACGTCTGTGATGTATGTAGCTATGTAGGAACTACTTACAAATTCCTTGAGGGAGCTGATGGAAGCTGGACACAGAAATCAGACAAAACACTTAAATTTAGAGCTGACGGAGAATTTAGTAAGTTTAGCAAGGTAAAGATTGATGGTGTAGAGATTTCTTCAGATAAATACACAGCGTCTGAGGGTTCAACAATCATTGAGCTGAAGAAGGATTACTTAGGTACTCTTTCTGTTGGAGAACACAGCATAACAATAGTTTATAAAGATGGAGCATGTGCTACAAAATTTAAGATTTTGAAGGCAACAGAGGCCCCTACAACAGAAGCGCCTACAACAGAGGCGCCTACAACGACAGCGCCTACAACAGAAGCGCCTACAACTACTGAGAGCAAGATTGATGCCAATCCGGAAACAGGTGATGGGGCAAATATAAGCGTAATGTTTGCTTTACTCTTCTTGTCAGGAACGGGTATGATGATATATTTCTCAAAAGATAAGAAAGCTAAAAGATAATTTAAGACACAAAATATATACTATAATAAACTTAAAATACCTATTAAGTAATAAAGAGGCTACTACTTTAATGATTAAAAAATTGTTAAGGTGACAGCCTCTTTTTCTTTCTTTATTTACCAATTCACCTTCAAAAATAGTTGTGCTTATTGCAATGAATTTCTTATTTGCC
>JBJENB010000220.1:0-4050 GCA_051879975.1 Wujia sp. | reverse complement strand
GAGGGAGCAGACAGTATGACACTCCTTAAAGAGGTTGGGGCGTTGATAGATGGTCAGAATATGCTTATCGGCAATATTGATGCTACGATTGTTGCTCAGAGACCTAAGCTTGCACCATATATTGAACAAATGAGAAAAAACATAGCAGAAGCACTACACATCGATTTGTCACAGGTTAATGTAAAGGCTACCACAGAGGAGGAACTGGGCTTTACCGGGGATGGAAGCGGAATTAGCGCACAGTCTATTTGCTTGTTGGAAACCGTGAATAACTTCGATTACAGATTGAGTGGACAGGTAGTACAGACTGTAGGCGGATGTCCCGGTTGCGGTGGATGTCCTGTAAAAAATATATAAATGGAGATTAAGATGGAAGACGACACAGACAATACGGATATTACGGCTAAAGAAAATGTATATGGCATAATAAACCCGGAGGAAAATATAGATTACTTCGATATAAACAGATTGGAATTGATTTATTCCAAGAAGGATATGAATAAGCTCAGGGCTATGTGGGATGATATATTTGCAGATTCTCAGGAGTTTACAGACTATTATTTTGATAATATTTGTAAAGAAAATGAAATTCTGGTGGCGTATTATGAGGGTGAGCCAATTGGCATGGTTCATATTAACTCGTACAGGTTACGGGTATATGGCAGGGAGTTGGATTGCAAATATATCGTAGGTGTAGCTGTAAGAGAACAGTATAGGAAAAATGGTGTGATGAAGAGAATGATTACCAGGATAAAGGATGATTATTCGAAGCTTAGCGGATTTCTGTTCCTTATGCCGGATAATGAGGATTATTATAGAGGCTCCGGGTTTGTCAAGATATATGAGAATTGGGTTGTAGAATTTAATATATTGTCAGAAGATGTGGTTGAAGAGCGATGCTATAAGGAATATCAGGCGGGAGCTCTTAGTGTAAGTGAGCTTACAGAGTATGACGAAGTAGCTCTGGAAGAGCTTGCCAGAAATATAAATGAATTTCTTGATAACAGATATAAAATTTATTCTATCAGGGATGGGAAGTATCTAAATGATATGCTGATGCAGTACCTTGCTGAAAATGGTAATGTATGCGTGGTCAGAAGTGAAAGTGAAGAGATAATAGGTTTGTTCGCCTTCGGTATCTGGGATGGTATGTTGTATGCTGAGAGGGTTGAGGTATTTAATGGAAGCATTTATGATATGTTTACATGTATTCTTCAAACCTGTATAGATAATGCCTGTGTCGGCTGTGTTGTGACGGTTGCCCATGATGATATAAAGCAGACCTTGCCTGATATTCAGGGGTTGGATATTCAGTTTAATGAAGGCCATGGGATTATGGCATACATTGCTCCTGAAATGGAAAAAAAATTTGGAATTAAGTCGGATGACTTAATAAATAGAACATTTTTAGATGAAATTGTTTAAATTAGAAACATATTGTGATATACTATCGATAATTATGTACGATTTGCGGAATCGTATGTTAAATATGGAAAGGGGTCAATCTCATGTACAAAATTTTGAAAAAGGAAGTCTTAAATTCTGCAGTTATTTTGATGGAAGTGGAGGCTCCCTATGTTGCTGCAAGATGTGAGGCCGGACAATTTGTAATTGTAAGATTAGGAGAGGATGGAGAGAGAATACCTCTTACGATTGCTGATTTTGACAGGGAGAAGAAATCAGTTACAATTATTTTCCAGGTAGTCGGATATTCAACAAAGCTTTTTGCAGAACTGGAAGAGGGAGATGCGTTTGATGATTTCGTTGGTCCGTTAGGACAGCCTGCTCCTTTTGGTAAGTGGAAGAGAGTACTTGGCGTGGCAGGAGGCGTTGGTTCGGCACCTCTTTATCCACAACTTAAGAAGCTAACTGAGATGGGTGTAGAGTGTGATGTTATCATTGGCGGACGTTCGGCAGAATTTGTTATTCTGGCAGAAAAATTTGCAAAGTTCTGTAAAAATGTTTATATTATGACGGATGATGGAACTCTTGGCGAGAAGGGCTTGGTAACCAAGAAGATAGAAGAGCTTCTTGTAGCCGGAAATGAATATGATCACTGTATTGCTATCGGACCGCTTATCATGATGAAGTTCGTAGTTGCCACTACTAAACCGGCAGGTTTAGAGACAACAGTTTCGTTGAATCCAATTATGATTGACGGTACCGGTATGTGTGGAGGATGTCGTGTATCAGTAGGTGGAGAGACTAAGTTTGCTTGTGTTGACGGACCGGATTTTGATGGATTCCTTGTTGACTTTGACGAGTGCATGAAGAGACAGTCATTTTTCAAGGAAGAAGAGCACGAGTGTATGATGAAATCAGCTAACTAAAGAGATAGGAGATAGAGATTATGCCAAATATGAGTCCAACTAAGGTTCCAATGCCACAGCAGGAGCCTGATGTGAGAAATAAGAATTTTGAAGAGGTTGCTACAGGATATACAGCGGAGATGGCTATGGAGGAAGCAACCAGATGCTTAAATTGTAAGCATAAGCCATGTGTGGACGGATGTCCGGTTAATGTACCGATTCCTGGCTTTATTGAACAGGTAGCTGCCGGTGAATTTGAGAAGGCCTATGAAATTATTACCAGTGAAAATGCACTTCCTGCAATCTGTGGTCGTGTATGTCCACAGGAAAATCAATGTGAGGGCAAGTGTGTAAGAGGAATAAAGGGTGAGGCTGTTTCGATTGGACGTCTTGAGAGATTTGTTGCTGATTATCACATGAAGAATGGTGCTAAGGCAGAATTAAATGTTGAGAAGAACGGCATCAGAATTGCGGTGGTTGGTTCAGGCCCTGCAGGTATTACCTGTGCCGGAGAACTGGCTAAGCTGGGATATGACGTTACCATTTTTGAAGCATTGCACAAGGCAGGAGGCGTATTAAGCTATGGTATTCCGGAGTTTAGACTTCCTAAGGCTTTGGTTGCTAAGGAACTTGAAAATGTAACCGATCTTGGTGTTAGGATTGAGACTAATGTTGTTGTAGGACGTTCAGTTACGGTGGATGATTTATTTGAGCAGGGATATGAAGCTGTATTTCTTGGAACAGGAGCAGGGCTTCCTAATTTCCTCAGAATACCGGGAGAGAATCTCCTTGGTGTTTATTCTGCAAATGAATTCCTTACAAGAGTCAACCTCATGAAGGGTTACAAGAAGGGCGAGGTTCCTACTCCGATTAAGGTCGGTAAGCGTGTTGCGGTAGTTGGTGCAGGTAATGTTGCCATGGACGCAGCCAGAACAGCCAAGAGACTTGGTGCTGAAGAGGTTTACATTGTATATAGAAGAGGTGCAGAAGAGGTTCCTGCGAGAGCAGAAGAGGTAGAACATGCAAAGGAAGAGGGTGTAATCTTCAAGCTGCTCAATAATCCGGTCAAGATTCATGGTGAGGATGGCTGGGTAAAGGGTATCGAGGTTGTTGCACAGGAGTTGGGCGAGCCGGATGCTTCAGGAAGAAGAAGACCACAGCCAATTGAAGGTTCAAATACAATAATTGATGTTGAGACAGTGGTAATTGCCATTGGACAGTCACCTAACCCACTTATTCGTCAGACTACAGAGGGACTTGAGACTCAGAAGTGGGGTGGTATCATTGTAAATGAGGAGACTAATGAGAGTACTCGTAAGAATGTATATGCCGGTGGAGATGTTGTTACCGGAGCAGCTACAGTAATACTTGCTATGGGTGCCGGTAAGAAGGCGGCAAAGGCAATACATGAGTCCTTCCGGAATAATTAGTAACAGGAGATTACAATGGATAGTTATACAGAACAGATAGTTAAGGTAAAAAAAAATAATTCAGGAATAATGCTGAAGTCTGTTTCCACAGCTTTGATTATAACGGGTGTTTTGTCAATGTTGTTTAGCATTTTTTTGCTTGGAGCAATAGTGTTTTTGGCTGGAATGATATTGTCTAATATAGCAGGGAAGGAAGCTTGTATGGAGTATGAATATCTGTTTGTAAATGGGGATTGTGAAATATCCAAAATTATTAACAAGGCCAGACGGAAAAAGGAGATAGACTTTGCTGAGGGGGATGTTCAGAGAAT
>JBJENB010000219.1:0-4070 GCA_051879975.1 Wujia sp. | reverse complement strand
CAACTCATATTCCTCCTGAGCTTCCATCCTCTGCCTTGCTGTTTTATATTCTAAGGCTATTGCCTCCAGCACCTCCTCAAGAGAATTACCATTTTCAAGGAGGGAAAAATAATACTCCAAATAAATATTCGGTGAAACATATTCTCCCTCTATATCAATCACGAGCCCCGTACAAACCACACCATTATTCTTAAGAACTCTTTCAATTTTTATGCTGTCAATATTAAATTGTAATAAATAATCGGGGATTTTATCCTGAACCTGAGTTACAAATTCTTTAAATTCCATATACTGTCGCGCAAATTTGCGCTACTCCTTTCTTAACAAAAGGAAATATAGGAATTCCGGGAACTGACGTCCCATATGCTGATGTATCTACTATATATCAGATAAAAGATAAAATCAACAAATTTTCTTTAAAAAAACCAAAAAGCTTTCCATTTCAGATCTTGTTCCGATTGATACCCTCAGGTAATTGTCAATCCTTGGCTTGTTAAAATATCTCACATATATCTTAGCAGCCTTAGCCTTTTCAAAGATTTCCTTCGCCGGTATACTCTTGTGGGTAATAAACAGGAAATTAGAAGAAGAATCCGGGCAATCAAAGCCAAGCTTCTTAATCTCATTTTTAAACCATTCTCTAGTATTGATTACCTTCGCGACAGTCTCCCTGAAATAATCGTCATCCTCTATACTCATTGTTCCATAAACGATTGAAGGCATATTCATGGTATATGAGTTATAAGAATACTTGACATCATTTAAATACTTTATCAATCTCTCATTACCCATTGCATAGCCTATCCTTATTCCTGCCATTGAGCGAGATTTTGAGAATGTCCTGACAACCAGAAGATTGTCATATTTATCTATTAGAGGTAAGGCAGTCTCACCACCAAAATCTACATAGGCCTCGTCCACAATCACAACCACATCAGGGTTTCTCTTAACAATATCCTCTACAAAGTCTATCCCCTCTGCTATTCCTGTTGGGGCATTCGGATTTGGGAAAATAATTCCTCCGTTTTCACCATAATAATCCGAAGCGATTATTCTGAAATTATCATCCACAGCCCTGGTCTCATATGGTATTCTTAACATATCAGCCCACACATCATAAAATGAATATGTTATATCCGGAAAAAGAATTGGCTTCTCAGAGTTAAAGAAGGTCATAAATGACATGGCAATAACGTCATCTGAGCCTACACCTACAAACACCTGATTACCGTTCAAGCCGTGATATTTTGCTATGGCATCCACAAGCTTTCCGGCTGTCGGATCCGGATACAGTCTAAGCTTATCCACATCTAATTGCATTTCCTTAATCCTTGGGGACGGACCATAAGGATTTTCATTTGTATTTAGCTTAATAATTCCGGTTTCCTTTGGCTGTTCTCCGGGAACATACGGAACTACTTTTCTAATATTTTTTTCCCAATTACTCATGCTGTATTCCTCCTTAGAATGAACTGAAGCTATCTCAGTCTTTTCAATATCTCCAACGTATATTCGTAGGTTTTCTTCACACTTTCAACATTTAGCCTCTCGGAAGTTGTATGAATATCCTTAATGTCCGGACCATAGGATACGCAATCAAGTCCTACAAGCTTTCCGGCAAAAAGTCCACATTCCACACCTGCATGTATTGCCTCTATCTTTGGCTTATATCCATACATTTCTTCAAATGTATCCATCATTATATCTCTGAGACAAGAATCCTTCTTATACTCCCATGCCGGATATTCCCCCTGAGTATAGCATACTCCTCCCAAAAGCTTTGTAATACATTTAAGCTTCTGAAGTAATGCTTCCTTTTCGCTTCCGATACTGCTTCTTACGGAGAAGCTCAGTGTAACCTCTCCCCTATGTGTTTCTTCGTCAATATCTGTCTTCAAAATACCAAGATTCAGTGATGTCTGCACAAGTCCTTCTATATCATTGCTCATTCTTATGACACCATTTGGAACAAGCATAAGAGCCGACACAACCCTTTTACCGGACTCACTGCTCATATAAATCTTATTATCAGAATTATTTACGGTAGTCATGTTAAGCTTTAAATCCGGGTCTGTGATTGAATACTCATGTCTAAGAAGCTCATTTAAATGTGATATTTTATTATCTATTTCATCTAAATCGACTTCATGCTCTACAATTAATGTAGCCGTTGCCTCCCTTGGGATGGCATTGTCCTTGAGACCGCCCTTTACCTCCACAAGATGAACATGCACATTATCCAACAGGGTGTATAGGACTCTTCCCAGCAATTTTGAAGCATTTGCCCTCTGCTTATGAATTTCAACACCGGAGTGTCCACCCATGCCTCCTGAAACTTTCAGGTTAATATATTGTCCCTCACTGCTACACTCTTCATATTCAATCGGAAAAACACAGCTTTCTGTAGCTCCACCTGCGCAGCTGACCAATAAGACTCCAAAATCCTCAGAATCCAGATTAAGCATTCTTCTTGATTTTAGTTCTGAAACATCAATAGCTGAAGCTCCAAGCATTCCAATCTCTTCATCAACAGTTATTACCACCTCAAGGGGCGGATGCTGTATGGTTCCTTCTTTTGCATCCAAAATTGCCAAGGCATATGCAACGGCAATTCCGTCATCTCCTCCAAGAGTTGTGCCATCAGCCCAAACCTCTATACCATCTGTGTTAAGCTTCAAGCCGTCCTTCTTAAAGTCAATGTCACAATTACTTTCCTTTTCACACACCATATCCATGTGTCCCTGAATAATAACCGGCTCACTATTCTCATAGCCCTCTGTGCCAGCTTTAAAAATTATTACATTGCCAAGCTCATCCTGAATAACTCTCAGCTGTCTTGATTTTGCAAAATCAACTAAATAATTACTTATTTTCCATGTATCACCGGAACCATGTGGTATTCCACAGAATTCCTCAAAAAAACTAAAAACTGATTTCGGCTCCAATCCATTTAATACAGACATATGCTCACTCTTTCCTTTTTATTTATGCTAAAACAAAATATGCCAATATAGCCAAACCTGCAATTATCCTATATACACCAAACACTTTGAAATCATGCTTCTTAATATAACCCATAAGAAATTTAATTACTATTATTGATGTAGCAAATGCAACAATAACGCCAACCACAAGGGTCATAATCTCAACGGATGTAATCGCAACACCGGCTGTTATATATTTCAAAACCTTAATTAAGCTTAAGCCCAGCATAACCGGTACGGCAAGGAAAAAGGTAAATTCTGCCGCCGCAACTCTCGATACACCTATAAGGAGTGCACCTATTATTGTCGCTCCTGATCTGGAGGTACCCGGAATAATGGATAATACCTGAAATAAGCCGATGATAAAAGCAGTCTTATATGTAATATCCTGAAGAGTTTCTACCTTCGGTGTTCTTCCCTTGTTCCAATTCTCAACTACGATAAATAATACACCGTATACAATAAGGGCTAAGGCAATAATCGTAGGCGTTTCAAGATGTTCTTCTACATAATCATCAAAAAGAAGAGTTACAACCGCTCCCGGTATACACGCAACCACTACCTTAAACCATGTTGAAAATGTATCCTTGATTATTACCGGCTTTGATTTATCCTTAAACTGAAACGGCCACATTTTTCCCCAGAAAAGTATAATAACTGCCATGATTGCTCCAAGCTGAATGACAATTAAAAACATTTCCTTAAAATCGGCGGAAATATTAAGCTTAATAAATTCATCTACCAAAATCATATGTCCGGTACTGCTAATAGGCAGCCACTCTGTAATTCCCTCAACTATACCTATTATTATTACCTTAATTATCTCGATTATATCCACCGTTTTGGTCTCCTTTCAATCAGCACATACTATATTATTCTATGTTTTTTTATAATTTTCATTCCTTATGATGTATGAATGATTATAACATAGACACCTTATTTTACAACAGATTCGTATTATCACCTTAGATATTTTTATAATATCGCTTTATTGTACCATAATTATATCATTCTTCAACATCATTTTTTCAAACCAAAAAAGGCGGTCTTGACAACTGTCAAGACCGCCCTTCATATAAACGCTGT
>JBJENB010000218.1:0-4074 GCA_051879975.1 Wujia sp. | reverse complement strand
GACTAAAATGATATATACTAAGCTTAGCAATTGAATCAATACAGGTAAGTATTGATTCTATTATGATTATATATGCATCATAAGGAAGATATATAAATGATTATTTATAAGGAGGTAATGACTATGATGAGAGATGATTTGGTTGAGCAGATTTCCATGAGAAGAGATATCCCTGTTGAGGATGTCGAAGAGGTGCTGGAGGAACAGGATATTATACTTGAGGAGGAGGCAAGGGCTAAGAAAAGAAGAAAGGTACTTTGCTTATCGGTTATGATAACAGTATTTGCCCTTGGGGCTGCTGCTGCCATGTATATCTTGGATAAGAAGCAAAAGATAGACATGGAGCAGACAATAAAAAAATATGCGGACAAGCTTAGCAAAGCATTGGAGAGATAAAAAAGACTGAAATTAGGAGTTAGCAGATGGGCGAGCATAAGTACATTACAATTCAGGGAGCAAAGGAACATAATCTTAAAAATATTGATATTAAGATTCCAAGAGATCAGTTTGTGGTTATCACAGGATTATCCGGTTCAGGAAAGTCATCTCTTGCCTTTGATACAATCTATGCAGAGGGACAGAGAAAATATATGGAATCTTTGTCTTCCTATGCCAGACAGTTCCTTGGATTGGCAGATAAACCGGACATAGACAAGATAGAGGGACTTTCACCTTCCATTTCTATTGACCAGAAGTCTACTAACAGGAACCCACGTTCAACCGTTGGAACTGTGACCGAGATTTATGATTATCTCAGACTATTATTTGCACGAATAGGAATACCGCATTGTCCGAAATGTGGTAAGGAGATTTCCAGACAGACTGTAGACCAGATGGTGGATGCTGTTATGGAATTACCGGAGGGTACGAAGTTTCAGCTTCTTGCCGCCGTGGTAAGAGGTCGTAAGGGGGAACATACCAAGCTTCTGGCACAGGCAAGAAAAAGTGGCTTTGTCAGAGCCATAGTAGATGGGAGCGTATATGAACTCACAGAGGAAATACCCCTTGATAAAAATAAAAAACATAATATAGATATTATAGTTGACCGGCTTATCGTTAAGGAAGGTATTGAGAGGAGACTTGCTGAGTCCTTAGAAACAGTATTAAAAATGGCTGAGGGACTGGTTAAGGTTGATGTAATAGGTGGTGACACCATTTACTTTTCTGACAGCTTTTCCTGTGCAGATTGTGGTATCAGTATAGATGAGATAGAACCAAGAAGCTTTTCCTTCAACAATCCCTTTGGCGCTTGTCCGTGCTGTACCGGTCTTGGCTTTAAGACGGAATTTGACCCTGAGCTTATGATTCCGGACACATCCCTATCGCTAAATCAGGGAGCTATTTCTGTTACCGGATGGGCATCAAGCGGTGATAAGAAAAGCTATACCCATGCAATTCTTGAAGCCTTGTCCAAGGAATATGGTTTCTCCCTTGATACGCCATATAGAGATTTGGATCATAAGATCCAAAATATAATTTTACACGGAACCGGTGGAAAGAAGGTTAAGGTCAGTTATACAGGGCAGCATGGAAGTGGTGTATATATGGTGGATTTTGAGGGCTTGATTAAGAACGTTCAAAGGAGATACAGAGAAACCTCTGCAGAGGTTCTTAAGCAGGATTATGAAGCATATATGACCACAATCCCTTGTGAGGTATGTCATGGTAAGAGACTTAAGCCGGAGTCACTGGCTGTAACTGTGGGAGATAAGAATATTTCTGAGCTTACTGAAATGTCAGTAGTAAGATTAAGTGAGTTTATGGATAATCTTCAGTTAAGTGAACGCCAGCAGATTATAGGAGAACAGGTGTTGAAGGAGATAAAGTCAAGACTTCAATTTCTAGTCAATGTTGGTCTTGATTATCTGTCCTTAGCAAGGGCAACAGGAACCCTGTCCGGTGGAGAAGCCCAGAGAATCAGACTTGCTACCCAGATTGGTTCAGGCTTGGTAGGTGTGGCATATATACTTGACGAGCCGAGTATAGGACTGCACCAGAGAGATAATGACAAGCTTATTGCGGCTCTCAAAAGATTGCGGGATTTGGGAAACACACTTCTCGTCGTTGAGCATGATGAGGATACAATGCGTGCAGCTGACCATATTGTAGATATAGGACCCGGAGCAGGCAGCAATGGCGGAGAAGTGGTTGCACAGGGAACTGCAGAAGATATCATGAACTGCCCTGAGTCAATAACCGGTGCGTATCTGAGTGGTAAAATAAAGATACCTGTGCCGGAGGAACGAAGAAAGCCGACGGGATATATCAAGATTGTGGGTGCAAGACAGAATAATCTGAAGAATATTGATGTTGAATTTCCACTGGGGGTAATGACCTGCGTAACCGGAGTATCCGGTTCAGGAAAGAGCTCTCTTGTCAATGAAATATTATATAAGAGGCTGGCAAGGGATTTAAACAGGGCGAAGATAAAGGCGGGAGACCATGATGACATACTCGGCATAGAACAGCTTGACAAGATCATTAATATAGACCAGTCACCTATCGGACGCTCTCCGAGATCAAATCCGGCCACCTATACCGGCGTATTTGATTTGATAAGAGATTTGTTTGCAAGCTCCAAGGATGCCAAGACAATGGGCTACAATAAGGGCAGGTTTTCCTTCAATGTGTCAGGTGGCAGATGTGAGGCCTGTAAGGGTGATGGAATCATTAAGATAGAAATGCATTTTCTATCCGACGTTTATGTGCCTTGCGAGGTTTGCAAGGGCAAGAGGTATAACAGAGAGACTCTTGAGGTGAAATACAAGGGCAAGAGTATATATGACGTATTGGATATGACGGTAGATGAAGCTTGTGCGTTTTTTGAAAATGTGCCATCCATATTAAGAAAGATAAATACCCTTAAGGAAGTGGGACTGGGATATATTAAGCTTGGACAACCGTCAACTACCCTGTCTGGCGGAGAAGCGCAGCGAATAAAGCTTGCCACAGAGCTGAGCCGTAGAAGCACCGGTAAGACAATATATGTACTGGATGAGCCTACTACAGGCTTACATTTTGCTGATGTTCACAGATTGGTGGATATCCTGAGAAAACTTAGTGAAGGTGGCAATACCGTTATTGTAATAGAACATAATCTTGATGTTATCAAGGTGGCAGATTATATCGTTGATATCGGACCAGAAGGTGGAGAGGGCGGAGGCACTATAGTTGCCACGGGTACACCGGAGGAAATAGCTGACAACGAGAAGTCCTATACAGGAAAATATCTTAAGAAGTTGTTATAACGACTTTATTTTTCGGAAATCCTATAGTATAATGTTTTCATACGTGCTGTGTGGAATGCACAGCAAATAAAATAAATGGAGGAATTACAAATGTTAGTTTCAGCTACAGAAATGTTGAAGAAGGCTAAGGCTGGTCATTATGCAGTTGGTCAGTTCAACATTAATAACCTTGAGTGGACAAAGTCAATTCTTTTAACAGCACAGGAGCTCCAGTCACCTGTTATCTTAGGTGTTTCAGAGGGTGCCGGTAAGTATATGACAGGCTTTAAGACAGTTGCAGCTATGGTTAAGGCTATGGATGAGGAGCTTGGAATCACAGTTCCTGTTGCACTTCACTTAGACCATGGTACTTACGAAGGATGCTATAAGTGTATTAAGGCAGGCTTCACCTCAATCATGTTTGATGGCTCACACTATCCATTTGAGGAGAACCTTGCAAAGTCTACAGAGCTTGTTAATGTAGCACATGCTCTTGGTCTTTCTATCGAGTGTGAGGTTGGCTCAATCGGTGGCGAGGAAGATGGTGTTGTAGGTATGGGCGAGTGTGCAGATCCTGACGAGTGCAAGACCATTGCAGACCTCGGCGTAGATATGCTTGCTGCAGGTATCGGTAACATTCATGGTAAGTACCCTGATAACTGGGCAGGCTTAAGCTTTGAGACTCTTGATGCTATTCAGGCTAAGACCGGTGCAATGCCACTTGTTCTTCACGGTGGTACAGGAATCCCTGCTGATATGATTAAGAAGGCAATTGAGCTTGGCGTATCTAAGATAAATGTAAACACTGAGTGTCAGTTATCCTTCCAGGAAGCTACCAGAAAGTATA
>JBJENB010000217.1:0-4086 GCA_051879975.1 Wujia sp. | reverse complement strand
TCTACCAAATCATGCATATTTATTTCCTGTTTCTCAGCATTGTCGTCTTGATTCACATTAACTGCGTTCATCACCTCGTCCACATAATCAAGCAATTGACGTGCAGTAATATTTATATTGTTCATGTATTCCATAACTCTTTCCTTATCATGAACATTCGCACCAGCCAATGCCGACAAACCCAATATGGAGCTCACCGATGTCCTCACGTCATGTCCCATATTTCTTATAAGATTACTGTTAATATCTGGCATATATTCCCCCCATTATTCTATTATTGTCTCATCTGATATAATATCGCATTGCATATAGCAGCTGCAATATTACTACCACCCTTTCTTCCCCTTGCAACTATATAAGGTGCCGGTACAGTCATTATGAGTTCCTTTGCCTCAACTACGTTCACAAAGCCAACCGGCACTCCGATTATTCCCTCAGGCATAATCGCTCCTTGCTCTATCAATTCATACAATCTTATCAATGCAGTGGGTGCATTACCTATAGCAAATATAAGCTTTCTATCCAGCTTCATAGCCTTATCCATACTTGCCACTGCCCGGGTCGTTCCATTCGTTTTAGCCGTCTCTGCAACATCCGAATCGCTCATAAAGCAGTATACCTCACCCCCATACTTTTCCAATTCCTTCTTGTTGATTCCGGCTTTGCCCATCTGTGTATCCGTTACTATACATGCTCCCTGCCTGATAGCCCTCTGAAGCCTTTCGACTACATTTTCGGAAAAACATAGATTATCCGCATAATCGAAATCTGCTGAGGTATGAATACATCTTTTTATGATAGGCTCCTGCATTGGGTCAAATTGTCTGTCAGAAAGCTCTGAACTTATTATCTCAAAGCTTCTTCTCTCTATATCCTGTGGTAGAACATTTTCTAATTTCATCTCTTCAATCATCCCTGTATCTATTGCTCTATACCATTTCTCGCAAATATCCCATTATCAAAGGGATGCTTTCTCTTGGTCACTTCGCTTACATAATCAGCAAGCTCCAATAATTTAACCGATGGATTCCAACCTGTCAACACAAATTCTACCTTTTCTCTATAGCAAGACATTAACTCAATCAGTGCCAACTCATCCAGCAATTTATAATTGACAGCATGCAGTACCTCATCTAATACTACAACCATTTCAATACCCTGTGACTTTGTTAAATCCAGGTTTTCTCTGTCCTTCATTCTGTCATCACATGCTTCATACTTCCCGGCTCTGCATGATGAATACTGCTCAAGCTCTGATTCTATGATTTCCTTTACAACATGAAGCAGACTTGAATACGCCTCCTGAATATCAGCCCGTTGTTCCTCTGTCATATTCCTCACAAAGCCATAGAAGCAATCCGGATGCATAACCCTTATTCCATCAAGCTTTTTCAAAATGTTTATCTCTCCGGAGGTATCATCCTTTAAAAATTGCGTGAAAAACACCGGTATGCCATGCCCGGCTGCCCTTATCGCAAGACCAACCGCTGCCGTGGTTTTCCCCTTTCCATCTCCACAATAAATCTGTATCATAATTCCCTCTTCTTCAATCCCATAATTTCATATATCATATCCATATCAAGATTATCTCTCAGGCTCTGAGCAAGCTTATCAAACTGCTGCTCCTTATATTCGGCGTACGACAAGGTCGACTTCCCATCATAATCCATACCCTTCCGCTTATATAAAATGGAAAGCAGTGCGGTTCTGAATTCCTCCTCATCAAATATTCCGTGAAGGTATGTACCCATAACATTATCCTTTACAAAGCCGTCAAATTTTATTCCACCCTGTTCTTCAAGCTTAAGCATCGAAATTGCTGACACTTTGTCACCATCCTCAACAGGAAATGTTTTACCCATATGTATCTCATATCCGGAAACTCTCATACCAGACAAACTCTTATAGTCACCCTCAAGCTCTGCCACTCTTCCGTGGATTTGAGTTCTTCTCTTGCTCTGCTCAAATTCCGTTGCCACAGGCAATAAACCCATGCCACTTATCGTTTCGACCTCACCCTCTACTCCGTAATGGTCGGTAATGCTTTGTCCAAGCAGCTGATAACCTCCACATATACCGCATATCAGACAACCTTCGGAGGCTAGTCTTTTCACTGCGCCCTCAAGTCCTGTTTCTCTAAGCCATTTCATGTCTGCTATGGTATTCTTGGTACCGGGTATTATGACCAAATCCGGTTTTCCAAGCTCATCCTTCCCGGTTACATACCTGACAGAGACTCCCTCTTCTGCGGAAAGTGCCTGAAAATCAGTAAAGTTAGATATCTTTGACAACCTGATCACTGCTATATCTATATCCCCTGAGGACTTCCTTACATTGAGAAGCTCTGAAAGAGAATCCTCATCCTCAATATCCAGCTCCATATATGGTACAACCCCTATCACAGGTTTGTTACAGCGGTCATATATCATATCAAGTCCCGGTTCAAGAATTGTCTTATCTCCCCTAAATTTATTCACCACCAGACCCTTTATCCTATCCCGTTCTTTTTGTTCAAGCAGCATTACCGTTCCGATTAGCTGTGCAAACACGCCACCCCTGTCTATATCGCCAACTAAAATAACCGGTGCATCGACAAGCTCAGCAAGTCCCATATTAACGATATCATCCTGCTTCAGATTAATTTCAGCAGGACTTCCTGCCCCCTCTATCACAATAATATCGTATTCCTCTGACAATCGGTTATAGGAATCCATTATGATAGGAATGTAATCCCTCTTATGTCTGAAATATTCCGTGGCACTCATATCACCAGTCACCTGTCCCTGTACGATAACCTGAGACCCCATATTGGTGGTTGGCTTGAGTAGAATTGGATTCATGTCCACACAGGGCTTGATGCCACAGGCCTCAGCCTGTACTACCTGAGCTCTGCCCATTTCCAGATTATCCTCTGTAATATAGGAATTAAGGGCCATATTCTGGGATTTAAAAGGGGCAACCCTATAGCCATCCTGTTTCAATATACGACAAAGTCCAGCCGCAATTATGCTCTTGCCGGCATTGGACATTGTACCCTGTATCATAATACACTTCGCCATAATGTTTGCCCCTTTATATTTTAATCGTTATATCCGTTAGGATTCATTGACTGCCATTTCCAAGAATCCGCACACATCTCATCAATACCGAACTGAGCCTCCCAGCCAAGCTCTTTCTTTGCAAGGCTTGCGTCAGAGTAACAGGTTGCAATATCTCCCGGTCTTCTAGGCTTTATAGTATAAGGAATCTCCTTGCCACAGGCCTTGCCAAATGCCTTGATTACATCAAGAACACTGTAACCGTTACCTGTACCAAGATTGTAAACCTTCACACCCGGATTTTCTGCCAGCTTGTTAATAGCCTTAACATGCCCTACAGCAAGGTCAACCACGTGAATATAATCTCTGACTCCTGTCCCGTCCGGGGTATCATAATCATTACCAAACACGCCTACACATGGAAGCTTTCCAATGGCAACCTGTGCAACATACGGCAGAAGATTATTAGGTATACCCTTCGGGTCCTCGCCGATAAGTCCACTCTTATGGGCTCCAATCGGATTAAAGTACCTAAGTAAAATTACATTCCACTCCGGGTCCGCAGTATGTAAATCGGTTAATATCTGCTCAAGCATATGCTTTGTCCAGCCATAGGGATTGGTAGGTGTTCCCTTCGGACACTCCTCGGTAATCGGAATAAATGCCGGATTTCCATACACAGTTGCAGAGGATGAAAAAATAATATTTTTCACATTGTGTTTTCTCATAACATCACTTAGAACCAGAGTGCCGGAAATATTATTTTGATAATACTCCAACGGCTTGGCAACGGATTCCCCCACCGCCTTAAGTCCTGCAAAATGTATAACAGCATCAACCTTCTCATCCTCAAATATCTTATCCAATGCATCATAATCCCGTATATCTGCCTTATAAAAGGTTAATTCCTTGCCTGTAATCTGCTTTATTCTGTCAATTGACTTCTCGCTGGCATTGTATAGATTGTCTACAACCACAACATCATAACCCGCTTCCAAGAGTTCAACACAGGTATTACTTCCTATGTATCCTGCACCGCCTGTAACTA
>JBJENB010000216.1:0-4087 GCA_051879975.1 Wujia sp. | reverse complement strand
TATTCCATAGAGGTCGGGGCAGTCTCATGAAGTTTTATGACCTCACCCAGCAGATTCATGGTCTGAAAATATCCCACCACAATGCAGTCAAGCTTTTCCACTCCAAAATCGACTGTTACGGTATCACCAATCTTAACGCCCAGCTTTTTGGATATGGTCGGAGTTATTGCTATTTCGTTTGCACTTTGAGGTGCCGAGCCCTCGGTATATTCATAATCGGTGGTTTTTGTTTCCGTGTTCTGCTGAAATGTAATTGAGCAAGCTTTTCCGTCAACCTCACAGTTATATTTATACCAGATTTCCATACTAACATTGCCCGGAATACCATTTTCAGCCAAGGTATTTTCCATTTCCAGATAAATGTCCTTAAGCCTATCCCCTCCGTTTTCGCTCATAACCTCCATATTTACCAGCTTGGAATCCGTGATGTATACATCCGCTTCCTTGCCAAATGTAGTGATAAGGTTTTTACTGTTCATGGTATCAGCAACAAGCACCACTCCCAACACAAAAACCGAACACAGGAAGAAGGAAAGCACTATGGTCAAAAATCTTTTAGGTGCACTCAGCACATCATTTATTGCCATATACAGTGCTCCACCTGTACGTGATTTGCAGAGGGAATATGCACTCTTTTTCTTATAGCGTTCACCGGTTTGTCCGTTTCTGATTGCATCCACCGGCGTTGATTTCTTTACCTTGCCTGTGCAAATATATGTAAATCCAACCATAAGCAGCATAACTATAATTGCACCTACAATATTAAGGATAATTCCGCTGTCATTTCCAAGCAGCATCTTCTTGGATACGGAGCTAAGCAGCATATTTCCAAAAGGTATACTTATTACAAAGCCAATAATTCCTCCCAAAACCGCCATAAAAAGGTACTTTACTATATAAAGACTTCTAATCTTCAGATTTGTGATTCCTATGGCCTTCATAACTCCTATTTCCCTGAATTCCTCATTTATGGAAAAGGTTATGACAAATTTCAGAATTACAAAGGATACTATAATCAGACAAATACTCAAAACAAGCACTATCATGGCCACTATCATCTCCATTACATAGCACATTTTTATGATAGAGCGCGAACCGTCAAATATTATATTTTTTGCCATTGATAATTCTGAGGAAAGGTCGCTCTCATTCTCCGAGTCAATATAGAAAATGTATCCCTTATAGGGCTCTGTGCCTTCCCCCTTAGCAAATACCTCATAATCCTCCTCGCTTATAACAAATCGGATATTGCCCATCATATCGGAGCCCAGCAATGCATCCTTGAACTCACCGGCTATCAAAAAGCTTTGACAGGTATCTCCAAAGGTAATCTGCATTGTGTCCCCCGCTTTTGCATTATTCTTGTCTAGGAAGCCGGCAGTTACATATATTTCTCCATGGTTTACACTCGTAAGCTCGGTGTTATCAGACAGAAAAAGCTTAATTCCCACATCTGAAATCGCGTTAATTACCGATACGTTGTTTTTCATTTCCGGTTCTTTTCCATTGATTAAAAACTTATCCTTGGATGCCCAGAAGCAGTTCTCAAATCTGTAGCCTGATACATTATCTGAGGAATCCAGTACCTCAGGAACATCTCCGTCACCATTTTGCGTTATCACCACATAGTCACCTATGCCTGCCTTATCCAGAAAATAATCCGTGCCATTCATAACATTTATAACATTACTTAGTCCGCTGGATACAAAGATTGTGGCAAGTATAGTAAACAGTAGCAGTATAACATTTAGGGTCTTTCTTCTTTTTAAATCTCTTTTGAGAATATTATAATACATGTCTTTCCTCCTTATCTTCTTGCTTAACCTACTATAGCGCCACAATTATTAAATAATCCTTAAATTAATTTAATAGAAATAAGAAAGGTATAGCCCGGTTTCCCTGCTACACCTTTCTCAATACTACTGTCACACAGAAAATATCTCCCGATATCTTGGCAAATACTTCTCCGTCCATTTTATGTAGAATTTTCTTACATATATAAAGTCCCAATCCACTTCCGCTTATGTTATCGGTATTACTTCCTCTGTAGAAGGAATCAAATATATGATTAAGCTCATCTTCCGACAAAGAGCAGCCGGTATTTGATACATTTATCAGCTTGCAATCCTCTTCCTCATCAAATGAAATGCTAATCTCTTTTCCGTCGCCATACTTAAGAGCATTTTCTATTATATTCTGAAGCACCTCTACGGTACGGTCCGGGTCTCCGTTTATGAGACAATCTCTAACCTCCTGAACATCAAAGGCTGTGTGATTATTCAACATTTTCTCCCTGTAATACCTTGTAATCATGTGAATCGCTTCGCCTAGATAATATTCTCTGTTATTGACAGAAAGACTTAGAAACTCTTCTCTGGAAGCCTTGGAAATCTCATTTACATATTTTTTGATTTCCTCGGTATTATTCTCAATCCCCTTCACTGCCTTAAGCCTGTCCTCCTCGCTATCATATAGGTTTTGAGACAACGCCTTAGTGTATAGATCAATGGCGGAAAGAGGAGTTTTGATGTCATGTGAAAGTGAGAGGATAAGAGTCTTCCTGTCCTTTACCAGCTCCATCTCTCTGATTTTATCCTGCTCCAATTTTTCTCTGAGCATGTCCACACCCCAGAGAAACTTTCCGAAAAATTTACTTTTCTCCGCTTTAACGGGAGTCGACAGATTTCCCTTCGCAAGCTCCTCCACAAGATAGTTCATGGAGTGAAATGGCTTGATTACCTTTCTTCCTATAAACACAAATACAAACAGAGTTAAAACAAAAAATATCCCTAGGACTATATTTAAAGCCAAAATCCACCTGCTGTTATCCTCCTGCTTGTATTCAAATCGATATAGTACCCCATTTATTTCCTCTACCCTATAATCGTTATTACAGACCTGACCCGGTTTAAACTCGGATATTTTAAGAATTGATTTATATTTGCCAAGATCAATATCGTCTAGGGTTGTACCTGATTTCAGTTCATCTGCTGCCCTTTTTATTTCTACAAAACAGCTTCTGTCAGCCTCCGAGCCTTGTGCCCTCTGTAATGCCACATTGCATCCAAGGATAACTAATAATTCAATTATAATTATGGCTATGGTATATTTTCTATAATTATTCAAATCGGTATCCTACGCTTTCCGGTACATTGTTTTGCATATATAAATATCACATATTTCATTTCCGCACTAGAGCTCGCTCAATTCCGGTTCAGTGATGCCCCTCGCATTCCGCTACGCTTCATGATGGTTTATCCTACGAAATGTTCGTCGCAATACCGATTGAAACGTAATTATCGAAAATCGCTCTAAGATCCGTTCCTTCCGAAGCATTATAATTTCGGATACCCTCTACCATATACAAAATTCTTCCTTCCGAAACTATGGTTTCATTATACCGATCCTTATAGAATTCATCCGTTGATACTTCTCTGTCATGCAGTATTCCACGACATTCTGCCAGTTTACAGCTTGGAAAATTCACGTTCCATATTTGATTAATTTCAAGTGGTTTTTCCAATAAGGATGCCATGATTTCCTTCAGATACCGGTCTGTTACTTCATGCCTCTCGCTGGCGTCCTCCGAAAATGCAATCGCATGTACCTTCTGAAACGCCGCCTCAAACGCAGCCCCCGCAGTCGCAGAGTATTGCAAATCTGAGGCAACATTATAACCAAAATTGATTCCTGAAAAAACATGGTCCGGTTTTCCCGGCACGATATTCAATACACCTATTCTAACGCAATCAGCCGGTGTGCCGTCACATGCATATGCGTGCACTCCCGACACAGGAAAATCCACCTTCCATGCCTCTATACTATGGCGAAGTGTCACGCTATGGGACATGGCACTTCTCTGGCTGTCCGGGGCAACAACCCACACCTCGCCAAATTCTACTGCTGCCTTTGCAAGTCGAACAATCCCATCAGAAGCTATACCATCGTCATTTGTGATTAATATCTTTTTCATTTGAATGTTCCTCCTACACCGTAATCTCAATCTGAGTTCGCTCAATTCCAATTTGTTACTTTCTTTGTACAGAATAGAAACGATATAGTTTTTCGTCAGTATCATTGATATCTT
>JBJENB010000215.1:0-4090 GCA_051879975.1 Wujia sp. | reverse complement strand
AGCTAAGGTTAAGAGCTGTAAGATATGACATTCTCTTCTTCTTTTCATTCTTGTTATCAGCTTCTTCAAAGGTTTCTTTTGCACACTCCTCATCTGAATAAGGCATGGAGTCATCCTTTACCTCGCCATCCAGAAGCTTGATAATTCTTGTGGAATATTTTTCTGCCAGCTCAGGGTTATGGGTGACCATAATGACTAATCTGTCATCCGCGATTTCCTTAAGAAGATCCATAATCTGTATACTTGTCTCAGTATCAAGGGCTCCTGTCGGCTCATCGGCCAATAGAATCTCAGGGTCATTGATCAGCGCTCTGGCAATAGCCACTCTCTGCATCTGTCCGCCGGACATCTGATTTGGCTTTTTATGTATTTGGTTTCCAAGACCTACCTTCTCAAGTACTTCCTTAGCTCTCCTACGTCTCTCGGACTTTGATACTCCGGAAAGTGTAAGTGCAAGCTCCACATTCTGAAGTACGGTCTGATGCATGATAAGGTTATAGCTTTGAAATACAAAGCCTATTGAATGATTTCTATATGAATCCCAATCCTTATCCTTGTATTCCTTCGTAGATTTTCCCTTGATTATAAGATCCCCACTGGTATACTTGTCTAATCCACCTATAATGTTAAGAAGTGTAGTTTTTCCACATCCTGAATGTCCCAGTATAGACACAAACTCATTTGCTCTAAAGTTTATGCTTACACCCTTCAATGCCTGTACCGTTGTATCTCCGGTTACATAGTTTTTTACAATATTCTTTAACTGTAACATTCTCTACTCCTGTTCTTTTACTTCATTTCGCCAGTTAGCTAAACATCCTTCAGACGCCAACACGGAATGATATTATCATATTCATTCCGTGAAGTAAAGAAATCTATATTTTTTTCACAATTAGTTCATAATTAAACTTGTTTAATTACCTTTTGCTTTCGTCTAGGTGCCAAAAGTCCCATCACAAGCCATTTATATACGGCAACATTAGTTACACTACTGTTAAAAAATGCTTGTGAGAAGTATCCCATAACTCACAAGTGTCCTGCGTCATATTAATATGTCATAGGAAAATGACAATCATTTTCCTATGACCTTGACTCTTATCTAGTCTGCCTTAATTGCGGTAAGCTCTATCTCGCACAGCTCATGTCTGGAGCCCACTCTCGAAACTACCACTCCCGTATATATCGGCTTTAATCCCTCATATACATTCTTGTAATATTCTGTACCGTTCCTGTGATACAAATCCTTGAAATCCTTGGCGTAATAAGCCTTAAGCTTAACCACATCCTTAGGCTCGAAGCCAAGCTCCCTCATGTCCTCGGTAAGTGACATCAACTCATAGGACTCTTGTTTCTCTGATTCTCCGGCACCTATTATAGCTCCTTCTTCATCAAAGCTATGCTTTAATCCGGATACCAGAAATGGACCCGCTTTGACAAGGCTCGCCCACACGCCTCCCTTTGCAAGCTTCACCTGCTTCCGGAAATCAAGCTCTCCCCATTCAGGAAGTATTTTATCACCACCACAGCCCACAATTGCAAATATTTCTGTCTCGACTATCTGCTCCGGGCGTAGGAGTCTGTCTACAATAGCCCTTGAAAGAACAATCTTATCTCTCGGAATCTTTTTATACGCATCCTCCTCTCGCCAAGTGGTAAAATATTTCTCAGTTACATATTTTTTTATCTTTACAATATCCTCTACAGTTGCTCCTGTCTGATTCATTATCTCAAGAGCTCTGTCATATACTCTCTTATTCTGCTCGCAGGCATCATCCTCACCTGCAACGATTCCGTCTGTCTGGACACTGGTTGTTCCGCCAACATATATAAAAGGACCTATCTTGACAACACGGCTATATCCATACTTTACCTCGTTAGGAGTTCCTGTGCTGAAATTATTACGCTCCAGCTTAATGCCCTTCCATACTGCGCCCTTACTGCTGCCCTTCATGGCATTTACCTCAATCTTCACAAGCTCCTCCGGTCTGTCAAGCTCGTGAATTATGACCATAGTCATAATTGGTTTTATCTCGCTGAACAGCTCGCCAAAGGCTCTAAGACCGGCTTCCCTGTCAAAATCCGGTGTTGCGTACATTTTGACCTGATATATATCCTCAGCAGTTCCTCCTGCTGCCTTAATTGTTTCAATATGCTTTTCTAAAATGTATTTTACCTGCCCATAGGAATCTCCCTCATAGGCAACTGTTTCATCCGGCTGAGTACTGGTAGTACCGCCACAATACAAAAATGGATACACTTTAATTTCCCCCTAATCTACATTTAAAATCCTTGTAACCAAAATCCACGAGCTTTACCAAGCTTCCGTCTTCTCCCAGTTTGAATATTGGCGGAAGGGGCATACCATTAAAGGTATTGTTCTTACAGGTAGAATATATAGCCATATCACCGAAGATAAGTCGGTCCTCATCCCGAAGTTCATAATCGAAGCTGTAGCTTCCTATCACATCCCCTGCAAGGCAGGTAGGTCCTCCCAGAATATAGGTATATTCCTTCTCTCCTTCCTCACCTGCACACATAAGTGGTGGTGTGTATGGCATCTCTATTACATCCGGCGTATGACAGGCTGCTGACATATCAAGTATTGCCAGCCTTTTATCCAGCTTCTCCATGGTGTCAAGCACCGAGGTAACCAGATATCCGGCATTAAGTGCTACCGCCTCCCCCGGCTCAAGATAAACCTGAACCTTGTAAGTGTCCGCCACATGTCGGATTGTAGTCTCTAAAAGCTCTATATCGTAATCGTCTCTTGTAATATGGTGTCCGCCACCCATATTGATCCATTTCATCCGGGATAAAATATCTCCGAATTTTTCTTCTACGGCATGTACTGTAGTTTCCAATGCATCTGAATTCTGCTCACACAGGGTGTGAAAATGTATTCCATCCAGAAGTCCGATTAGCTCATCATCCATAAGCTGCTCCCACTGCCATCTTGTGGTACCAAGCCGGCTTACCGGCGAGCAGGGATCATATATTTCGTGTCCCTCCTGAGTCGAACACTCCGGATTGATTCTAAGTCCTACTCTTTTGCCCGCTCTCTTTGCTCTTGCACCAAATTTTCTAAGCTGCTTAGGCGAGTTAAACACTATGTGGTCAGCATATTTAAGAAGCTCTTCAAATTCCTCCTCGCGGAAGGCGCCACAGAATACATGACATTCCTTATCCGGCATTTCCTCCCTGCCGAGCCTTGCCTCATACAATCCGCTTGCCTCGGTGCCTGCCAGATATTCCCCTAATATATTATAGAAGTCATAGTTGGAAAATGCCTTTTGTGCCAATAAAATTTTACATCCTGTTCTCTCCTGAACACCTTTAAGTATTTCACCGTTTCTTCGAAGCATTCCCTCATCTATAACATAGCAGGGTGTCGGCAGCTGCAATATACTGTCCGCGTTTACATTTCTTAAGCCTCTGAATTGAGGTCTGCTGTAATCTATCTGAAGCATATCTATTCCTCATATATATAACATATTCAAGCCCGCTCGCGAGCCTCTGTGCCGGGTCCAAGCCGCTTGCCTTATAACAATAGCTTTATCAAATCCGTGCACATTCCTGTGAAGCATTTAATCTACCAGCACAGGATTCTCGTTTATTCTCCTCGGCAATCCATACTTATCCAACGCATCAAGGAATGGATCCGGATCGAACTCTTCTACAGTATATACACCCGGCTTGTTCCACTTTCCTGTAAGCATCATAAGGGCTCCGCACATCGCCGGAACTCCGGTGGTATAGCTTATTGCCTGTGAGCCTACCTCCCTGTAGCACTCCTCATGGTCACATACATTGTAAATGTACCATGACTTCTCCTTGCCATCCTTCTTACCGGTAAATATACAGCCAATATTGGTTTTTCCCTTTGTTCTAGGTCCAAGGCTTGCAGGATCAGGAAGAAGTGCCTTCAGAAATTGAATCGGTACTATTTCCTTGCCCTCAAAATTAATAGGTGTTGTTGACAGCATACCCACATCCTCTAAACATCTCATATGATCAAGGTAGCTCTGTCCAAAAGTCATGAAGAATCTTATTCTCTTAACCTCCGGGATATTTACTGCCAGAGACTCAAGCT
>JBJENB010000214.1:0-4098 GCA_051879975.1 Wujia sp. | reverse complement strand
GAGGGTGATAATGTAGCAATTCTCGGAAAGGTTATTGGATTATTCAGAACCTTTTAACTGAGTAAAATATCACAGTAAAATCCATTCCTATCCTCTTTGCAGGTTACATATCTATATCGGACACATTTTCCTTCATTAAATCTTATATGCAAAGAGGAATAGGGATATGATACGCTTTCATTGAATCTGTTAAATACTTTCGTTGCCTCTTCCACAGAATAATTCTTAAGTCTTATATCTATATTATACCTCATGAAATTTACTGTTATGGTATACTTTGCTATGCTTACTTCCTGTGATAAATAATCTCCAAGCATTCTATATATCCTATCATTAACCTGAAGATTTATCTTATTCATATATTCATTAATTACCTTAAACATACAGCCTCCGGTCATTCCACCTAATAAATCTGCTTATCAGGTATCTTCTTATGAATCGCTTTAAATTCATCAAAATGTATAATAAACAATTTAACAACCTTTGGGTCAAAGTGTTTGCCACTAAGTCTTACAATCTCATCAAAGGTATCCTCAAGAGACCAACCCTTTTTATAATATCTGTCTGAAGTAAGCGCATCAAAGACATCGCATACAGCCATCATACGACTAATATAAGCAATTTCTTCTCCCTTCATACCAAGATATCCTGTACCATCCCATCTTTCATGATGCTCCTTTGCCAATACACAGGCAAGATGCATCATCTCTCCGGGACACTTTTCAAGAAGTGCTTCTCCATACAAAACATGATTTTTCATAATTTGATATTCCTCATCGGTCAGCTTATCAGGCTTGTCTAGAATCTCCTCACTAATCATAAGTTTTCCAATGTCATGCATCATGGATGCAGTTGCAAGCTTATCAACATAATCATCATCAAATCCAGAGGCTCTTCCAAGTACCTTCATATATTCTGCCACTCTCTTAATATGCTCTCCGGTATACTTTGACTTACTCTCACTAATTTCAGCAAAGGAATATATCAGTCCTTTCTGGTTATTCTGCATTGTAACTGCTGTATCAATGGCTGTCTGCATCATCATGGTATTTCTCTGTACAATTGAATATGCTACAATTGACATACAAAAAATCACAAAAATATGTGGAACTGTATATCCTATTGATATATCGGTTATATTGTCATAGGCACATCCTATTACATAATCCGGGAATTTTACAGCTAACAGATTTGACACGAAAATACCACAAGACACAAGAAGTGATGACAAAAGAACAAGGGTTTGATTATAATACAATGATGCTACAAGTATAGGAAAAAGCATAATTGGAAACGCATATGATGATAGCATTGTAAGCATAATTGTACAGATGGTACAAACACATACAATTACAATGTATTTTGTTGCAGGTGAAGAAGTGAATTTGAATACGCTGATGACAAGTGTTGGTATTAATGCTATGAAAATGGATGTACCGAAGCCGATAAATAAGATGGTATCATCCACGTCTGCAAAAAAATAACAATAGCCAAATGCAACAAGAAGCACCAAGACAATGACTCTCATACATCTGGCTGATATTTGATTTATCTTTATATAGTTTTCCCTTAAAAGCTTATGCTGTTCCATATCCTTATAAATCCCCCACTGAAACGACGCTTCCATCCCTCCATATGTGTTCAAGATCATAGAAGGAACGTTCCTCTTCCGAAAATATATGGACAATTATATCATAATAATCCAATAAAATCCATCCTCCATTTGCATATCCTTCCCTATTTTTTAATTCAGCACCCGCTTTGTGCATAAACTCCTCAACATTGTCACACATAGCCTGTACCTGATTTCGATTTTTTCCATCCGCAATGATAAAATAATCTCCCATTGTCGACACATCATGGATGTCAATTACTCTGATATTTCCTGCCTGCTTGTCCTCCAAAGCTGCAACAACTACCTTTAAAAGCTCCTTTTTAACCATAATTTCTCCCATTATTCCTTACTCACATAATAATCGTAGGTTTTCTGCGTCATATAGTCCATCTCATCTGTCGTTTCTCTGAGATATTCTATAGTGTTTTTTAATATGTGAATTACACATTGATCTATATCAGAAAAGGCTTCCTTCCTTATCTCTTCCATATCTCTTATCATTTTTCGATTGGGTTCAATATAATCTGCAACAAATATAATTTTTTCCAGCAAAGTCATTTCAGGTCTGCCTGTAGTATGCCAGGTTATCGCATCCAACACCTCCTGGTCCAGAACGTCGTACTTATATCTGGCATAATAAGCCCCTAGCTTTGCATGGAGCATATCAGGATTTTTTTCCTCATACTTATTGACCGGCAAATTGTGTTTTTTTGCCTTTTCCAATTTTTCCTTGGTAGATAATCCCTTAGCACAGTCATGGAGCAGACCTGCCAGCCTTGCCTTCTCAATGTCAGCCCCATATAACATAGCCAAACAGGCAGCCGTGTATTCTACACCCAATGAATGTTCAAAACGTCTTTCATTTATTTTTCCTTTTAATCTGAGAATCATTTTATCTCGTGTCATATCGGTAACCTCACTAATATGTCTGAGCTGCTATTACGATTTGTATTATTTATATAATTCATTGGCAATAATATAATCATACACTCCCTCAGGCAATAAATTAATAATATTATCTGATGAATATATATTATTTCTGATATAAGATGAGGAAACATTATATTCCTCACCCTTTAATATTCTGATATCAGAATGAACGGATTCTGCCATTAGCCTGTCAGCGCATCTGGACATATGTTCATAATCTGTATTTCTCGAAACCACAAGAACCGTACAAAGCTGTAATATCTCCCTATATTTAAACCATTTATCCAATGTGTATAAGGAATCTGCACCTATTATCATATATATCTTAAGCTTCTTATTCTGGCTTATCATTTCTTGAAGAGTATCTATTGTATAGGTTATTCCTCCTCTTTTAATTTCAATATCACTAATCTCCGCATAATCCATGGATGATGTGGCCAATTTAAGCATTTCCATGCGGTGTTCAACATTAACAATATTTTTATCATCCTTATAGGTAGGTTTATTGTTAGGCAAAAAAACAATCTTCTCGATATCCTCACACTGTTGATATGCTAATTTTGCCATCATTATGTGACCATTGTGAACCGGATTAAAGGTTCCTCCCAATAGTCCAATTGCTGAACAATTTTTAAAATTCGTAAACATGATTTTGCTCCTACAGGAATTATTTTGGCAATACAATCTTAGGATTCTTTCCCTTTTTATATAATACTATTTTCTTACCGATAACCTGAACAACCTCACTTTGTGTTCTTCCGGCTATTGCCTCTGCTATCGCCCTTGGATCATCCATGCAATTCTTTAAGACTCCGATTTTTACCAATTCTCTTTTCTCCAGTGCCTCTGCAACTGCATCTGTAACCTCAGGTGTGAGACTGGATTTGCCAATATTAATGATAGCATCAATATTCATGGCAAGACCCTTTAGATATGATCTTTGTTTGCTTGTCATATATTATCTCCTATTTATAATAATCAAATTCTAAGCCATAAAGCTTAACTGTATCTCCCTCTTCTATACCAAGCTCCTCAAGCTTATCAAGTATTCCGTTCTCCTTAAGAAATCTCTGGAAGAAAGCAAAACCTTTTTCTGATTCAAGATTCGTATATCCAAGCATTCTCTCGATTCTTGGCCCTTCTACAAGGAATACGCCTTCCTCTTCACCCTTCAATACCTCAAACGGAAGCTCAGGGTTATCCATAAATTCAACATCAAACTCCGGTTCGAACTCAACAATATCCTCCGGTGCCTGTTTAACTAAGTCATTTACATACCAAAGAAGCTCCTTGACACCCTTTCCTGAAACCGCTGATATCGGGAATACCTTTATCCCCTTTGGCTCATATTCACATTGAAGCATTTCGATTACGGTCTCGCATTCAGCTGGGGACATCACGTCACATTTATTTGCAGCGATTACCTGTGGTCTTGAAGAAAGATCTACATTGTAGCTTTCAAGCTCCTTATTGATTGCTTCGATATCAGCTATTGGGTCTCTTCCCTCAACGGAAGCAGCATCTACGATATGAATCAACACCTTGGTTCTCTC
>JBJENB010000213.1:0-17045 GCA_051879975.1 Wujia sp. | reverse complement strand
ACACAGAAAATAGTGTCGGGCTATCAGTATAGCATTAATCAATAATGAAATTATAAGTATTATTATCAAAATACGCATATCCTTATCCCTCTGATTTAAAGATACACAGTGAAATAATTTATGTCAACCAAAAATTACCTAAGTCTTTTTTTCTTAAAGATTTGTACTCCGATAACATTTAATAGGACTCCAAATATAGCAGCCAGTCCAAGGTGCACAATCTGATGAGGTACATTTTCAATATTAATTATACAATAGTGGTACTCCGTATCAAGTTCAAAGAGCTGAACATGAAAATAGCTGCTTTCCGGAATGATATCATCCAGCAATACATAAATGGTTCTAAAAGGTTCTTTCTTTGCTTCACTATTTTTCAGAACGACATCTAGATATTCATCCGGTATCTCCTCAGAGTCCGCCGAAAAAATCTCGTTCCACATCTCCTGTCTTAAATTCTCAGGCAACTCCCTCAGGGTATAGCTGGAAGGCATAAGCTGCATTTTTTCAACAGTGGTCATAATAAGTAAAAAGACATATGACATTACAATGCATGCGATTATGGCTTTGGTTTTGTTATTCAACAGCATGGCAATCATATTGTATATAGACACGGAAACCAGAATAGGAATTATACACATTACGAGATTCATAACATATTTTTTGGTACTCATGGTTGGCTCAAATATAACGAATACCAGAAAAGAATTAAACAGCATTACCAGCGTAAAATTAAGAAGTGAATATATTGCTGTGGTTATGTAATTCGATATATATACCTGAGTTCTGCTGTATCCGGCAATGAGCTTATTTCTCATTGTTCCCTCATGATAATCCGTTCCCGCAACGGAACAGGCAATAACACCTATTATGATTCCCATAAACATCATGACATAGGTGGCACTGGTCTCAGCCATAATCTCCCCATCGTCTGCAAGCATTTCGAATTCTATATAGGCGAGAATACCGGTAAATGCAATTTCCAGAATCAAACTGAATATTGCAGTCTTATATCTTGGCAATGATTTAAGATTTGCTCTGATTAGATTAGTCATTATTTGCACCTCCCACAAGTCTGATAAAGTAGCTTTCCAAATCCTCATTGTTACAGTTTATGGAAAGAACCTGACAGTTTTCTTCATCCAGGGTTGCAACAAGCTTATTGATATTTACATCCCCAAAAACCTCTGCACCGGACTCAGAATTAATGCTGTACTCTAGTTGCATACCATCCAATACTCTTCCAAGTGCTGATATATCATTTACCTCCACCCGAATACATTTTCTGCATCTTGAGTTAAGGTCTGTTGCACTGATTTCTTCTACTATTTTTCCCTTGTCAACTATTCCATAATGTGTTGCCATCCTGGACAGTTCATCCAATATATGGCTGGATATTACAAAGGTTATATGCTGCTCTCTGTTAAGCTTAATTATCAGTTCTCGAAGCTCTATTATTCCCTGAGGGTCAAGACCATTTACCGGCTCATCCAGCATGACCAAATCAGGATTTCCACACAAAGCGATGGCTATTCCCAGTCTCTGCCTCATACCAAGGGAGAATTGCTTTGCCTTTTTCTTGCCGGTATCCGGAATTCCCACCAGCTCCAGCAGCTCATTTATTCTGTCATAGGAAGGACAGCCAAGTAAATCAAACTGATATTTCAAATTCTCATATGCCGTCATGTCATGATAGATAGCCGGACTCTCAACGATTGCCGACATTCTTCTTCTGGCCTTTTTTAATTCCTTGTCCGAATTGTCTTTTCCATATATGCGATAGCTGCCCTCGTTGGGTGCAATCATTCCACAGACGGTTCTAAAAAGCGTTGTTTTACCTGAACCGTTTCTACCAATCAGTCCATAAATAGAATCCTTCGGCACCTTAAGTGTAATTCCATCTAAGGCCTTAAATTTGCCATAGTTCACTGTCAGATTATCAGTCTGAAGTACATATTCCATATCCTGTCTCTCCTTGTAAATTTCATTTTTAATATTAGTCAATATCCTTAACACAGTTATAGCATACCTCAATAAGGTTAAGAAATCGGTTAAGAAAAAAGTAAAGAAATGGTTAAGATTATTCCTTAACCATTTCCTAATTTAAAGCCTATCCCCCACACCGCTTCGATGTAGTCCTTGTCATTAATCTGTTTTAGCTTCCTTCTGAGATTGCTAATATGTACCTTGAGGGAGCTGTCCACACAATCAGGGGTATCCTCACTAATTTTGTCAAGCAGATTACTCTTGGTTACCACCCGATTCTCATTTTGCATAAGGAGCTTAAGTATTGCATATTCCGTCTTGGTAAGATGAACAAGCGTCTCTCCCACAGTAACAGTATGCATATCTAAATCCAAAGTTAAATCCATTACCCTAAGCCTGCTATCCTTCTTCACGCTTGCTTTCCTTAGCTGAACACTTATTCTTGCCAAAAGCTCCTGATTATCAAAAGGCTTCGTCAGATAGTCCGCCGCCCCTGCCATCAACACACTTACCTTATCTGTTATGTCAACCTTTGCGCTTACCACTATAACAGGTATGTCGGTTATCCTGGGAAGAAGCTCCTCCCCCGACAAACCCGGAAGCATGAGATCCAGAAGGATTAAATCCGGTTTTTCCCTTTCAAACAGCATGAGGGCTTCCGTTCCTGAATATGCTCTCATGACCTGATAATTGTTTTTCGTAAGGAGCTTTTCAACCATATCTCCTATGTATATATCATCATCAACTATAGCTATTTTACTCATCTTCCCCACCTATGTACTCTTCCCCAATGTTATCCTAAGGCATTAAATCCTGAGCATTATTTATTTCAGGCCTTCCATGTCCGCCCTGTCCTCCCATGCCTGAACCATAGACAAGCCCACTCATGGTTATAATTTGCTCAGAATCCCCAACCTTAATGGTATATGTTCCTCCGTCTTCTATTCCACCACAGCTTACTATCACATTCTGGAAGCTTATACCCGCTGTCCATGACATAAGCTCCTCTCCTGCTTCATTTATGACACTAATGGTATCTCCTGAATCGCCATACACATTTAACATAATTGCACCCTGATTTTCAGCCGACGAGAAATTCTCCGTCATTCCTGAAGCGCCTATTGCAATTATGCTTCCTCCGGTAATACAGGCAGTAGTGCCATAATCTAAAGCTCCATTACCACTATTGGTTGGACCATTGACAAATATTTCTCCACCTGTAATGTATAAGCTTCCGTTGGAGTCCAACCCATCTCCGGACGCATTAACATGAATTTCTCCACCGGAAATAACGATTCCCGCCTCCGCAGATACATCCATCATGCCTCCGCCATTCATACCTCCGCCGTGACCCATAAAATCATCCTTGCCTCTGCCACCATAGAAATCATTATTCCCATTTAGCGCAGCATCATTCCATAAACCACTGGCATCATTTCCTCCTGCAGCATTTAAACCATCATCACTGGAATTTACAATTATATTTCCACCGGAAATGTCTATAACAAGACCTTCCAAGCCCTCATAGCTTCCTTCAACATTTATGTCACCATCCCGGACAATCAGATAATATCCGGCATGCATTCCATCATCTCCTGCTGATATGTTTATATTTCCATCTTGAATATATACATAACCCAGACCATCCTCCTCAGTATTCTCGGAGTGAATTCCATCCTCAACAGAACTGATGGTTATGTCTCCTCCTGCTATTCTAACACTATTTTTACCGGACAGTCCGTGATCTCCGGCTTCTATGTTGTATACCCCTCCTGTTATTTTAAGGTCATCCTTAGACACAATACCATGACCTGACTTTGCTAAAATATTCAATGTTCCTGTACCATTCAGGGTTATGTCATCCTTAGAAAAAATAGTCGCATCTATATTGTTATCATCTATAGCAATAAATTCATTTCCGCTTGTCAGGATATTTTCTGTTCCATCAGCCGTTGTAATAAATACCTTTTCTGCCGATTTCACATAGATTGCCGCAGAGGTTTCACTGTTTATATCGACACCATCCAATACCAGTTGAAGCTTTGCTCCTTCTGCATCCACTATAATCATTCCATCCTCTAAGCTTCCGGATATTACATAGACAGCCTCCTCTGTTATGGTAATAACACTTCCATCAATAATGACGGAAGCCGAGTCACTTTTTGCACTTTCTCCCTCCAGAACAAGCTTTATTGCACCATTTAAATCATAGCTACTGTCCATATCCCTCTCGGTAAACATTGCTGTCTCATCAAGTCCTGCAGTTCCTGTATCTACCGTTTCACCACTGGAAGCGGAATTACCTATTGCAGTTGTTTGTTCACCGGAGGTATTATTATCTCCGCTACCATTATCTGTATTCTTCTCACTGCATCCCAGTAATGAAACGCATAAAATTCCACCTAAAAGCAGACGAGAAAACCTTCCCCTAGCCATATTGAGCACCTCATTTCACAATTATATTCTTATATTTACAGTTCCATAGTAGCCGTTTCCTGTTTTGATACAGTTATCTCAAGATTACCATTTCTAACACGGATTGCGTCTATAAGCTCCTTCTCCTTTGAGGCATCACTAAGCGTTACATTGTAATTAAGTCTGAACAGACTGCCCATATTGGTGGTTTTTACCTGCTGCAGCTCCCAACTATCCGTGTACTCCTGAAAAATCTCATCAAAAACGCCGGTATAATCCAAATCCTCCGGAATAGTTATCCTTATAACTCTATATTTGTCCTGCTTCTTTCTACTGCCAAGACCGATTACACTATAAAGCATACTGACTGCTCCTAGAATGACCGCAAACACGATTGCGTAGGCCAGATAGCCCATACCTACAATCAGTCCTGAACCCATTGCAAGGAATATGGCACATATTTCTTTTGCGCTACCCGGTGCAGAACGGAAACGCACCAGACTAAAGGCTCCTGCCACAGCTACACCTGTTCCCACGTTACCATTAACCATCATTATTACTACGCAAACCACTGCCGGAAGCAATGCCAATGTGGCTACAAAGCTTTTTGTGTATCTGGTCTTAAACATATATGTCAAAGCAATGATAATTCCTACCAGCAGCGAACACACCATACACAAAAGAAAATCCTTTATTCCTATCACTCTTGTCAGCTCTGTATCAAATATACCTGTAAATATATCATTCATTTTATTTCTCCTTATCCTTTTATGCTGTCGCCTTTTTGTGGGCAGCACTTATTTTCTTTTCACCTTCTATTATTTGTTTATAAGCATTTCCGTATTTTGAAAAGGATGTCTTATAAATTTGCTGTTCTGTCATACACCTTGTAAGCCACAGTGGAATTCCCCCAGAGGTTTTAATCTCCATGAGGGTCTTGCCCTCCTGAAGTATCGCTTTCCCATCAGGTGGCTCACAAAAGGATAACCTGTCTTCTCTGTATCGTATGTTCTCATCAAAGGTAACCCTAAAATCGCTTCCATCCAGAGCATAAAAAGCCTCTCTTTCATAGGAGAGATATACTCTTGGTTGAAGCTTTGAATAATATCGGCAGAAATAGTCTATCTCTTTGGAAATCTGAGAATCGAGAGGGATTGGTTTTCCATTGCGCAGCCAATCCATGGCGATATCCTCTTGAAGCTTGATTCTTCTCTTGTATACTATGGAATCATATTTCTTTTTCAACTCCACATATATATAATCCTTTTCCCCTGCCTGTCTGTAGCTTCTAAGTCTAAGCTTTTCCTTGTAAACCGGACCTTCTATGGAACGCCGTATCAGTCTGTAGTCCTCTGTGTCAAAATAAATATTTCGAATGATGCTTCGTCCGTATTCATCAAGCTCCATGTATGGGTTCATAGCAAAAAGCACAGCCTCTTTTTGTTTTTCATCCAGAAGATATTTTAGTTCATATCTTTTAAACTTCGTTTGATCCCTCATTATCTCCATCCCTTTTAAATGTATATAGTCATAATAACCTATTTGACATGAAAAAAATACCAAAAAAATATGTAAATTATAAGTTTAAAATATGTAAATTTTGTGGCTAAATAGAATTTCATATATCCTTCAAAAGTACACCATATAGAAATCAAAATACAATTTGTCCTAATCCTATAAAGTAAAAAAGCACCAATGCTTTCCATAGCATTGGTGCCGTTCAATAAATTCTATTACCTAACTGCAATTCGCCAGCATGATTTCCTTAATTTCATCCTTTGAGATTCCTGTTGCCATCGCAAGCTCTGAGAATATGCCTTCCTCCGCCTGCTTCAAATAGCGTTCATCCGTAGCAGTAATCTTTTTCCCGTTTTCTTCACGTTCCTTTTTTCTCTGAAGAAGCGTCTTGAGCATGCTGACTGCAGCTCTTATGTCACAGCTCTTCATAGTTGACCTATAGCTGTCATCTCTGGCACGTTCATTTTCAACATGAAGGGGTGCAATATCCTTTGCCTCCTCGATGATTGCCTTAGCCTCCTCAGCGGTAATAATCCTTCTGATAACTATCTTGTCATTATCTGCCGGGCAAAACAGCCTGCTATCTCTCGTTCTCTCCGGAATAAGCACATAGTACAATCGGTCTTCGTCCGCACCGGATATTTCCGGATGGGTTATATCGGCAACCTTACATATTCCGTTCTGGCCATACACAATATAATCTCCAATATCGAACATCCAAATCTCTCCATTTCCACAAATACATCTACATTTCGTTATATAGGAAAGTCCGGAGAACAAACCTATATAACAGGAAAAAACTAGCAGGTTCTACACAATCCTATGTAAAACCTGCAAGCACAAGTTACAATATAATATTAACAAATTTTTCCGATAAAAGTAATACTGAAAAAATTCGTTTTTTTATTTTCGTTAATTTGTAACATTAGCTTATGATTGATTTTGTGAATTTTCACAATCGTCTACAAAGCCCCTAAAAGAGTGTTCTACCGTTTTACGGGGAATCATTACTGAGTGATTACATTTTCTACATTTTAATCTGAAATCCATTCCCACACGCTGTATCTCCCACTCATTTCCACCGCAGGGATGTGGCTTCTTCATTTTAATTATCTGTCCCAGTTTAAAATCCATTATTTTTTCTTCTTTTCCTCATTCTTTAGCCTCTTGTATTCGTTCTCCTGACGCTTCTTCTTGTAACCTATGAGAAGGCTCACAAGCCATGGCACTATGGTTATTGCAGATATTACAAAGCCAATCCAGTTAAGTGTACTGAAATTGCCATCCGGGATAACCTCAATGTAATATAATACACACATAGCCAGCATACCGACAAACAATAATTTTTCTCTCATTTTTTTCCCTCACTGTCCTCGTTATTTTTCTGTAAAATTGCCTCTGTTATCAGCAAGCATAGTCTCTCTTTACAGTTGCTCCGCTATTTCAAGAAGAAGCTTCTCCGTTTTATCCCATCCAAGGCATGGGTCCGTAATGGATTTACCATAGCAGCCACCACCTATCGGCTGATTTCCGTCTTCAATATAGCTTTCTATCATTACGCCCTTAACAAGCTTGTTTACTGTCTCTGAATGTCTCTTGCTATGGAGAATCTCATTGACTATACGAGGCTGTTCATCCCACTTCTTACCGGAATTATTGTGGTTGGCATCCACTATACATACATGATTTACAAGGTTGAACTTATCGTACATATCTGCCAGCAGCTTAATATCCTCATAGTGATAATTGGCAATTGAACGTCCGCTTTTGCTCAAATATCCCCTTAAAATACAGTGTGCATAAGGATTTCCGTCTGTGTTGGTTTCGTAACCTGAATACAGGAAGGTATGCTTTGCCTGGGCAGCAACACAGGAATTAAGCATAACATTATAATCCCCACTTGTTGGATTCTTCATACCAACCGGTACATCAATACCGCTTGCTGTAAGCCTGTGGTCCTGATTTTCAACACTTCTTGCACCAATTGCCACATAGGACAAAATATCCTGAAGATATGGCCAGTTATCCGTATAGAGCATCTCATCAGCCGCGGTAAGTCCGGTCTCAGCAACAGCCCTTATATGCATCTTCCTGATAGCCTTGACTCCCTCGATAAAATCCGGTTTATCCTCCGGATTAGGCTGGTGAAGCATTCCCTTATAGCCAGAGCCGTTTGTTCTCGGTTTGTTGGTATATATACGAGGTATTACCAGTACCTTATCCTGAATCTTTTCTGCTACCTTTGATAATCTGCACAGATAATCAAGGACTGACTTCTCATAATCAGCAGAACAAGGTCCAACAATAGTAATGAATTTATCCGACTCTCCGGTAAATACCTTTTTTATCTCCTCATCTCTCCTGGCCTTGATAGCAATAAGCTCCTTACTCATAGGGTGTGCATCCCTTATTTCCTCCGGGCTTGGAACCTTCTTAATCATATTTAATGCCATTTTTTCATTTCCTCCATTAAGCTATTTTATTTCCATGCCTTACGCATGCAATAAATTCCTGAGCTGGTATTGGCTTTGAAAAATAAAAGCCTTGCAGATAGTCACAGCCCATGTCTGTCAGTATCCGGATGTGTTCTTCATTTTCCACACCCTCTGCGACAATGTGCATTCCCAAATCCTTAATCATGGCAACTGTATGCTTTAATGCACTTTTTGCACGCTCATTTTCCATGGCAGTCCATACCATGGATTTATCCAGCTTTATTATATAGAACGGATATTTTATTACATTTGAGGTGTTAGAGTATCCTGTACCATAATCATCCAACGAAAATGTAATGCCACGCGCCATAAGCTGCTCCATATTATTTTCCAATACTTCAACATTGGCTGTGGTCGCTGTCTCCGTTATCTCAAGATTGATACATTCATAAGGTACATTATATTCATCCATAATACTAACCAGTATCTCATGCAATCTCTCCTGCATACACTGAACTACCGAAAGATTTACCTCCACATATTTTATCCCAAGCTCTGTAAGTCTGTTTTGACAAAACATTTTACAGACCTCCCGAAATACAAATTCTCCAATTTCAAGGATGAGTCCGTTTTTCTCCGCCATCGGTATAAATTCCTCAGGGCTGATAAATCCAAGCTCATCATCATACAATCTTACCAACGCCTCTGCTGAGTTGTAGCATCCGTCCTGCACCGAGAAGATAGGCTGGTAGAACACCTGGAATTTGGTATCCAAAACTGCCTGACGAATTGCCTGCTTAACTTGATTTTCACGTCTTCTATCCAGGAGAATCTCACTGCTAGCATGCATTACTGCTTCTCCTGTTGTGTTCCTCTTCTTATCAGCCGAGTATGCCATAATATCTAATATATCCTCCAAACGGCTGACATCCTTCGGAAATTCCAACTGATACATATTAGAGCCAAGTGCTACACCTATGCCGTTATAATTGAAGGTTTTCTTAAATTCCTGCTGTATTTTATCAACTAAGGTATTGATATCAATCTTCATATCCTCTGTATACATAGCAAACTGTCCCTGTGACATGTTAAACATTTCCATAGGATAAACAATATCTTTTATCCTTGAAACAATACCTTTCATTATGACCTGACTCTCCGCAACACCTATTGTATCCACGGTAGCAGCATGTCCCACGATATTGAGACCCAATATACGAAACTTACGACCTAACCTGACAGACAAATTAATTTTCTTGACAAATGCATTCCTGTTATATATATCAAATTCTTTATCCTCGTCATCCTCAGGATTTTCAATAGCAAGATAACAAAGCAGTACTGCCAGCGCTGCCGCATAATGCACGAGCTGCGTTCCAACAAAGTACATCTGAAGAAGTGCAGCAGCTACACATACCACTGTATAAAAGTATATCGATGCCCTCTGTCTGCCGGTATACCTGTTTCTGTTAATTATCGCTGCTCCAAGTGACATCAACATGTATAGTATGGAAACCGCATATAGCATAACGAACAAAGGTCCATGTCTATATCCATCCCCGTCATATATAAACATAAGTCCTGTCCAAGGAGTAGAAATCAAAAGACCATATATAATTGAGAGCGGTAAAACTGTTAGAGGTCTCACATATTTTTTCTCTCTTATGCCTGAATTAATTGAATATGTAAGATACTTATAATAAATATATGGCATAAGGTTAAATACCATTAGATAGGCAATATTAACCAGATAACCTACCCAGATAGGTGGATCAATTACGTTGAATTTTGCCGTAATAATATCTAATACAGCCGAAGCAAGGTTCATAAAAAGCAGCCACTTGAACACCTTCGTCTGTCGCGTTTTTATATTCTTTTTACCATAATAATGCAACAATGTAACCAAACTCAGTGCAATTGCTGCAAAATCGTAATGTATATTATATTCCATATTATTCTCCAGTTTCCCAAAAAATGGTGCAAATCGCATAGCTATTTATATAATATCAGACATTCGGATATTTTACCACAAAAAAATGTCACGAAGTAAATCTTCGTGACATAATCAGTATTTTGGATATATGTATTCGTATAACACTAATTAATGTAGCTGCTCCTCAAGGCCTCTCAATATTTTTTCAGCCTCCTCATCATCATAGTTGTTTAAGTATTCTATAGTTTTGGCGATTAGTTCCCCCACATACTTAGGAAGCTTACATTTCTGTAGCTCCTTACATTTTGCAACCGCCTCCTTGGTTTTAAAGCTGTCCAAGTCCTCAAGCACATCCTTAAGCCTACTCTTTATCTGGTTAGAATTAAGCATTGTTTCCGAATTGGCATCCTCACCAAGCTCAGCAATAAGCATTTTCTGAATTCTCATCACCATGTTGATTGCTGCCTCTATATCACCGGAATTGTACTTTTCTATAGCAACCTTTACTCGTCCCAATATCTCCTCGTCCGTTTTATAGTTTAACATCTCTATTAATCTTGCAAAGGCGCGCTTGTCATCTCCTGAATTACATTCGCGGATTATCACTTCAATTATTTTATATATTTCCTTCTTATCAAAAGGAAGCTTACCCACTCTCTTCAAGGTATAGTCAATTCTCTGAGCAACATCCTCCACATCAAAGGGCTTAGTGATATAATCCATTATACCGAGTCTGAAGCCCTCTAATACCGTATGCTTGTCCTTCTTGGCAGTAAGGAAAATAACCGGAGTATGAGCCGAATTCTCCAGTTTTCTAATTTCCTCAAGTGTTTCAACACCATCCATCTCCGGCATCTCCACATCAAGAAGAATAAGATCCACTCTCTGGCAATATAAAAATTTCAGTGCCCTTTTACCGGATATCATAGGTATTATATTATACCTGTTCTTCAGTTCTTTCTCAATTGTTGCAAGATTCACCGTATTATCATCGATAACAAGTACTTTTATCTTCTCCATAAATAACTACTCCTTACATTTCCGCCAACATAGATTTAAGCTTTTCCTCTGCTTTATCATCTTCATATAGTTTAAGCAAACTTTTAACTTCTGTCAATTCCTGTCTGACATTTTTAGGAACGGCCACCTTAATCAAATCCTCCACAATTGTTAAGGCCTCCCTTGCTTGGAATTGCTCAAGCCTCTCAAGTGCAAGCTTTATTTTATCAATAATTTCTTTCTCAGACATCTCCTGTTCACTATTGCCGACAGTCTCTGCAAAGGCTCCATGTTTTTTCTTCTTGAGTATGAAATCTATATCATTTAAGAGTTTTCGATACTCTTTCCTCATACCCGCTCCATCTTCATTTATAAAAGCATAATTTCCTTCTTTAGCCGCAACCTCATGCTTCTTGGCACGTTCGGATAACCTCTCCGCACCAATATTGTAGGCTGCACTTTTTAAGCCATGAACCTCAATGCGATATTCCTCATAATTTTTTTGCTGTTCAAGATGCTTAAGATGAACCACCTTTCGCTTACCATCCAGGGAAAATATATCCAGCAAATCAAGATAATCTCCTATCTCAAGGGTTCCATCTGCAAATACCCTCCTTATGTTGACATTATCCATGTAAAGCTCCGCCATTTCATCCTCTGACACCTTTTCCTTGGATACAGTCTCCCGAACATAGCTTTTCTTTTCCTCCGGAATCCATTTGTTCAATATATCATGCAGCTGTATTTTTTCAAAAGGTTTGGATAAAAAATCTTGAAATCCATGACTCAGATACATTTCTTTTGCACCATTAATGGCATTGGCAGTTAAGGCAATGATAACTGGATTTTTACCATTTTTCGCACAGTACTCTCTTATAATTCCTGTAGCCTCAACGCCGTCCATCTCCGGCATCATATGATCCATGAATATTAAATCGTAATCATTTTTCTCTACCATAGAAATTGCTTTCATTCCACTGTCTGCGTCATCGACCTGGAATTTATAAGCCTCCAGCATTGCACAGGCAACCTTACGATTGACAACATTATCGTCAACAACCAAAACCTTGTAATCCTGATTTGTAAACATTCTCTCATCCACTGAGTCAAGTTGTTCTATTTTCATCGGCATTTCTTTAATCGTTTTATGATCCATTATTTTCTCTACTATTGTGACAGTGAAGCAAGTTCCACGTCCATATACACTGGTAACCTCCAAGGTTCCCCCCAAAAGCTCAACAATATTTTTTGATATTGCAAGTCCGAGACCAGTACCCTCTATGCTCCTATTTTTACTCATATCTACCTGTTGGAAGGACTCAAATATTCTCTTCATATCCTCCTGCTTGATTCCAACACCGGTATCTTCAACCTTAAAAATGATTCTTTCATGGGTTCCATCCACCGGTTCCCCCTTTACAGACAGGGAAACGTAACCTTTTTTCGTAAATTTTACGGCATTATTCAACAGATTGATGAGCACCTGTCTTATCTTGCCTTCATCGCCAAAAAGCTGATATGGTATATTCTCGTCAATTTCCAGCTTCATTTTCAAGCCCTTTTGTGCTGCCGGAATACTAATGATATTATTAATTCCTTCCAAAAGTAGCTGGAGATAATACCCATTCTCCAAAACCTCCATCTTGCCGGATTCAATCTTAGAAAAATCAAGAATATCATTTATTATGGACAATAGGTTCAGGGCTGCATTCTTCACATTAACCGCGTAATCATAAACCTTTCTTCCACGGCTCTCTTCAATGATAAGCTCACTCATTCCAACGATAGCATTCATTGGTGTACGAATCTCATGAGACATATTGGCAAGGAAGTCCGATTTTGCCTTATTAGCATTCTCCGCCTGTTCTCTCAGCTCGTTAGCTCTTAAAAGCAATTGATAGGTTTCTGTCAGATCAAGAAATATAACGGTATATCCTCTGACATCATGGTCTACATCCTCAAGGATTCTGACAGTTCCCTCATAGTAACTGCCTGAAATATTGATGGAAACCTTGTCATTCTTTTCAAATATTTCCTGCGGAAAGCCCTCCACCTCAGTGATGACATTTTCATTACAGATATCAGGAAACATTTCAACAGCTTTTTCGTTATAGGTGAGAATTTCTTTAAAATCATTAAGGGTTATTACACAATCTCCAATGGTATTAAAAACTGTACTTGCAGCTACTCGAATAAGGTCATAATCCTTTCTATCCCACAGAAAAATAACCATCAAAGAAAGCATTATCGCTACAAAGACAGGAGTAGGATCATAGCCTGCCGGAAAAATCCTTATTACATATAGTGACATGATAAAAAGTGTTGGTGATGTTCCGGCTATTACCATCTGAAGATTTTTCTTTCGTCCGGCATTCTTTTCCGCTGCAACAGTGATGAATAACACATAGAGAGATAAAATCCACGGAAGAAATGTACTGATAAAAAAATACAAGTAAAACAATGGTCCATAAGTAAGACTTAAATGTGGGAACAAGCCTTCATCCGTAAATGATATTTCCTTATAATACAGGTTATGATATGGCGTTGACCATACTGCAATTATTACAATAAAGTTTACAATCAATATAATAAAATCTAATATCTTTACATTTTTTCTACGGCAATAGTTTCTGATAAACAGCAGATAAAAGTACCCTATAAAGCAGGAGCCAAAATACTCTATCTTGGTTGCAACCATCGCCGCTGATTCATCAGTTGCCATCATCTCCAACAGATAGCCAACATTCTGAACCAATGTTGCCGTTAGGAACAGAATCATCAGCTTTTGTGCATAGGTGGAATCCCCCTTTGCAAGCTTCATAATTGCATACAGTACAAGCACTATGCCTACGATTTGAAGAATTAAAAAAAATGTGTACATGTATCCTATCTCCCTTTCATATGTAAATTATGATCACCCACATTTATATATTATAACACCTATTTGAATTTTTTTCTCATATATTTACATTTTATGCTAGAAAGGACGTTAATTATAAAATTATATTTTAGATTTTCACATTTCACACACCTGGTTCAAGCAAATAGTTAGCCGACATATAATAGATAAATTGCAACAAAAAATATTCCAACACAAATGAAATAATAACATATAATGCAATTTCAATTAAACTCGTATTTACATTAACAATAGTAATATTTTGTATCTGGATTAAAATACACATTTTATCAATGATTTCATGTATATTTTCACTAATAATATTTTTTGAAATTTGATTGAATGCAGTTTCTATTAATGTAAACTTCACAAATGCAATTATTGCGCCTAAAATAGCATTTTTACAAATCAGCACATACATTAACACTGCCGAAGCAACATGTGATAAAATTAACATAATGAGAAAAAGCCTAAATATATCTTGTTTATCATTTATCGCCTGAAAACCAGAAAGATAAACCACTAAACAAATAATCACAATAATCGGAATTAAAAAGCCACAACTAACAGTCTTATCACAACTTATTTTAAATGTATTCATCCCACTCATTATTTCGTAATTCAAAGTCTTGTTTTTTATTTCTTGTCCAATATATACCGAAATAACAGCTATTATCATAAGTACAAAATATATAAAACAATTCCCTATCTCAGCCCAAGCTCGTACTGCACAAGTCGCTTTATCCTCACACTCTGAAAGAAAAATATCCATACAACATATTACTAATAGAACTGCGGACAATATAGGTAAATATTTTACAATAGAGAAAGAACACATAAAACGATATAATTCTTGTCTACTCATTTAATAATCTCCTTTTCGTGAGTTAATTGACAAAAGCGATATAAGAGTAAAATATTCAATCAAAGTCGAAAAAACAACTCCCACATAACACGCCAGCGGAATCTCTACACTAGTGGTTGTCAAATAAGACCATTGCGAAATAGTCAAAAATCCTTTTACCCAAATTAAAATATCATCCGGAAGTAATAAAGCCAAAAAACTAATAAGTACTTCAAAAAATTCAAATCTACAAAAAGCCAAGCACCCTCCAGTTGCACCATTTTTGCACAATAATACATACAAAAGTGTGCAAGAACAAATATGAAACATATAAATATATATCAAAAGAAATCTTACAATTGAAAACTCAATGAAATAACTAGGATTCATTAACAAAAAAATTAACACTGAACTCCATAATATAAATGAATAAATAAATCCACAGCTAATTGTTTTCGATAATGCAATCTTTGTTGAAGAATATCCTCTCATGATTTCATGATATATCGTCTTACATTTAAATTCATTCCCAACATATACAGAAATACCAATCGCACCAACGATGCAAAAAAACATTCCCAACATTTTAAATATAGTTTGTATTTCATTTCCGTAAGACACATCTGTTTCAAATACAGATGTATCTGCACTTATAAGCACCATCACAATCACAGAACCCACACCAAATAATACAAACATTTTTAACGATTGAAAGAATCTGTACAATTCCACTTTATTTAAATTTGAAGTGTTCATAAACCTACAATCTCCTTCATATAGTAATCCTCTAAAGTCCCATTAATTTCTACTCTTGACACACACTTTTGTATTCTTCCTTCCTTAATAAATACAAATTCTGTAGAAAGTTGCTCTAGCTCTGATAAGATATGACTTGATAACATCAATGTAATGTTTTTATCTTTGTTCAAAGAAAGTAACAATTGTCTAAGTTCAACAATCCCTTCTGGATCAACTCCATTCATGGGCTCATCCAATACAAGTACTTTTGGTTCAGCAATTAACGCACACGCAATACCTAATCGCTGACGCATTCCCATCGAAAACTGTTTAATTTTTTTTCCCCCCACAGAATCTAACCCAACTAAGGATAACAACTGCTTCAACTTTTCAACATTATATTCTCCCTTAATACCACCAATTATTTTCATATTTTGAAGGGCTGTCATATTTTCATATAAATATGGATTTTCAATCATGAAACCCATTTTTTTTCTAAAATGTTCAATAGGCTCTCCGGTTTTTACAATTATCTCACCCTCTGTTGGTCTTACTATCCCTGCTATCATTTTAAACAAAGTAGTTTTCCCTGCTCCATTTGATCCAACAATTCCATATATATGACCTTCTTTAAATTCTAAATTTGCATTCTTTAAGGCAATATTTTTTTTGTATTTTTTAGTTAAATTATTTATTGTTAACACAATGTTCCCCTTTCAATACGATAAACTTTATCAACATAATCCTTAAACTTTTCTCTATGCGAAATTACAATTACTGTTTTCCGAGAAAGATACTCATTAATTAAGTTTATAAACATTTCTTCACTATCCGAGTCCATATTGCTAGAACTCTCATCAAATATATAAATTGGTGTATCTCTCAACAATGCTCTAGCCAACGCTATTTTTTGTCTTTGACCTCCCGAAAGGTCTCTTCCACCAGCACTTAATATATGGGCCATCCCTTCTGTAAATGATTCAACAATCTCACTAACTCCTGTTAACTCACACACTTGAATTAATTTTTCACTGTCAAAGTTTTTACATCCAAAAACAAGATTATTATATAAAGAGTCGTGAAATAAATACACTTCTTGATTTACATATGTTACACTATTCTTTATTGATTCACGATCAACATCAGATATATTATTATACCTTATTTCCCCCATCTTAACTTCATAATCACTTACTATAAGATGAGCTAATGTCGACTTTCCGCTCCCATTTGGTCCCATAAGAAGTATTTTTTCACCTTCATTAATTTCTAAAGATAGAT